>JALOLW010000323.1 GCA_025455795.1 Spirosomataceae bacterium | reverse complement strand
CCCATCATCAAAAACCTCAAAGCATCTATCATTGATGTAAAAGCAAGGGATAGAAAGGGCAGTACATACATCATTGAAATGCAAGTATCCGAACCCGACGGTTTGGACAAAAGACTGCTTTACTATGCCAGCAAAGACTATGCCCAGCAAATAGAAAGTGGTGATTTTTACACCAAACTCAAACCAGTTATTTTTATCGGGATATTTGATTTCAGGTTTACCAAAGGCAATAAATACTTATCCCATCATGCTGTTTGTGATGTAGAAAACGGAGAAAGAATCATTAAAGACATGGACTTTTATTTTGTCGAACTGCCAAAATTTAATAAGCCCATAACAACCGTTAATGAAATCACCGACAAATGGATATATTTTATCAAAGAAGCTGAAAATCTTGATGTTATACCAGAGAATATAGACGACGAAGGGCTACAAGCAGCTTACCAAGATGCCAATAAGCATACTTGGACAAAAGAGGAATTGGCAGCGTATGATTATATGCTCATGCGCGAGCAAGACGAAAGAGGAAAACGAGAATTGGCTGAAAAAAGAGCAGTAGAAAGAGGCGAAAAATTAGGACTCGAAAAAGGTGAAAAATTAGGACTCGAAAAAGGCGAAAAATTAGGACTCGAAAGAGGCGAAAAATTAGGACTCGAAAAAGGCGAAAAATTAGGGATAGAAAGGGCAAAATTAGAAATGGCAAAAAAAATGAAAAAAGAAGGTTTTGACAATGATACCATAGTAAAACTAACAGGTTTAGCTGGAGATAAAATAGATATGCTTTGATAGATAAATGAGCCTACCTACCAAACAGCCCACCACAGTGTCATTACGTTTTATCTGGCTTCTTAGCTTCATTTGTCTCTCATTTTCAAGTTCTTTTGCTCAAACATCAGACTCCCTTCCCCCTCGCTATCGCAACTTGGTTCTCGAAGGCGGTGGCATCCGAGGCATTGCCTATTGTGGCGCGTTACAAACATTAGAAGAGCGCGGCATTTTGCGCGACATTAAGCGCGTGGGAGGCACATCGGCAGGGGCGATTCAAGCGGCTCTGTTGGCCGTCAATTATTCGGCTGCCGAACTCACCGACTTGGTTTCGGAGATGAAAATCCAATCTTTCAACGACGGTCAATATTTCTTCGTGGGTGGTACGCAGCGATTGGTAGAACGCTTCGGGTGGTACAAAGGGGATACATTTCGGCGGTGGTTGGGCGATAAACTTGGGGCAAAAACGGGCAACGAAGAACTCACGTTTGGCGAACTGCACCAACTTGCCCAAAGCGATAGTTGTCTCAAAGATTTGTACGTCACTGCCACCAATCTCACCCAGCAAAAAGTGGTCATATTCTCGTACGAAACCCACCCCCACCTGCCCATTGCCGACGCCGTGCGGGCTTCGATGTCTATTCCGCTTTACTACTGCGCGGTATTTATGGACAGTACGGGGCGGCTGTACAAAAACCCGCCTGCTTTTACCCCCGCCGATGTCCTCGTGGACGGGGGCGTGTTGATGAATTTCCCCATTGGAATTTTTGACCAAAATCGCTACTTGGAACAATCGCTCCCTGAGCTTTTGCCCAATGCGAAGGTATTCAACGCCGCCACGATTGGACTAAGATTGGAGCGCACCGAACAAATCAAAGCCGATGCCCAAAACATGGGACTGGCATCGTATCCTATTCGTGGGTTTAAATCCTATTTGGGGGCTTTTTACAACTTAGTTTCAGAAGCAGCCAACCGCAGCAATTTTACACCCGAAGACCTCAAACGTACCATTTCGATTGATTTTCAAAACATCAGCCCGCGTGTACGCAAGCTCTCCGACGAAGAAAAACGAACCCTGCTCGAAAGTGGCAAAAAAGGCGTAGAGGAGTTTTTGAAATGAGGAGATTGTTCGAAAATTACAATGTCTTATTTTCGCAGATACTTCATCCACTCCCACATTGTCCGTTTTTTAAGATACTTTAGATTTTGGTCGTTGCGGTAGGCTTCTCGTTCAAAACTGATGTTGAGATACGCCTTGTACCAGTTTCTGTGCTGCACCAATCGAACCAAAAACTCCAAAACATACCATATATAAAAAGGAAGTAGCCCCATTTCGATTTGTTGGAAAAGATGAATCCGCTCGTGGTTGATAAGCCGAGCGGAAGGTTTGGCGTATTTGCAAAACACAAACGGAAACAATGTAAGTCCACCCACCCAAAGGCGAGGCGTATGAATCAAAATCATCGGAATACGGAATCGTTTTAGCATGGTTTTTGCGAATGGCTTGACAACAATGTGCGAAAAAACTAATTTTAGACAAGTTTCTCAAAAAATACCTAAAACCATGCTCTTAAAAGCCAACCTACTCAACCTTTTCGACCACACCATTAGCTTGGCTTCCATCGAAATCGAAGACACCCGCATTGTTGGTATCACTCCCCTCGGTCTCCCCGACGAGCGTTTGCCCTATCTATTGCCAGGCTTCATAGACGCACACGTACACATCGAAAGTTCGATGCTCACACCCGCCCAATTTGCGCGGTTGGCGGTGGTACACGGTACAGTCGCCACGGTATCAGACCCGCACGAAATCGCCAATGTACTGGGCTTGGCAGGAGTCGAGTACATGATAGAAGACGGCAAGCGCGTACCGTTCAAATTTTGTTTTGGTGCGCCCTCTTGCGTACCAGCAACGGTTTTTGAAACCGCAGGTGCGACCATCACCCCCAAAGAAATTCGCAAACTGCTCGGAATGAAAGAAATAGGCTATTTGGCCGAGGTGATGAATTTTCCTGGGGTACTCAACGAAGACCCCGATGTGATGATGAAAATCCGACTGGCGCAGGCGTTCAACAAGCCCGTGGACGGACACGCGCCCGGGTTACGCGGGGCAGACGCGCAAAAATACATCGAAACGGGTATCAGCACCGACCATGAGTGCTTCACCTACGACGAAGCACTCGACAAACTCCAACGCGGTCTCAGTTACGTGTTGATTAGAGAAGGAAGTGCCGCCAAAAACTTTGAAGCACTTATTCCCCTTATCGCTCAGTATCCCAAGCAGTTGATGTTCTGCTCCGACGACAAACACCCCGATAGCCTTGTGGAGGGCCATATCAATTTGCTCGTCAAACGAGCTTTGGCCAAAGGATTTCCGCTTTTTGACGTGCTGCGAGCTGCCTGTCTCAATCCCGTTTTACATTATCGCTTGCCCGTAGGCTTACTCCGTGAAGGCGACCCTGCCGATTTTATTATGGTCAATAACCTGACTGATTTCGATGTTTTGGCCACTTACATCAATGGCCGACAAGTGGCTCAAAACGGTATTTCGCAAATCCCTGATTTGAGAAGCACTATCGTCAATCGCTTTGACTGTCAGCCTATTGATATAGAAAATTTAGCCATCACTACCCCTGCCGAGGAGGTTACTATCAACGTCATCGAGGCATTGGACGGCCAACTTATTACCAATCGCCTCACCCTTCCCGCCAAAATTGAGTCAGGGCAAATTGTATCGGACGTAGAAAATGACGTTTTGAAAGTGGCAGTGGTCAATCGCTATCAATCTGCACCTGTGGCCGTGGGCTTTATCAAAAACTTTGGACTCACACAAGGCGCCATCGCCTCGTCGGTAGCACACGACTCGCACAACATCATCGCCGTGGGCTGCGACGACCAAAGTCTTGTCGAAGCTATCAACCTGGTCATTGAATCTCGAGGTGGTATCAGCGCGACATCCTCCACCTTATCGCCTACTACCTACCGACTACTGCCTACTACCTACACCACCCACTGCCTGCCGCTTCCTATTGCAGGATTGATGTCGGATAAGGATGGATACGAAGTAGCCCAACGATACACCTTGCTGGATGCTTTTGCCAAAGATACGTTAGGTTCTACACTCTCATCCCCTTTTATGACCCTTTCTTTTATGGCATTGCTGGTTATTCCATCCCTGAAAATGAGTGACTTAGGCTTATTCGATGGGCGAAATTTCGCTTTTAGTAAATTATTTTAAAAAAAATAATTGTAAAAAAAACACTTTTTAATTTGCAATTTAATATCAAGAAAATTACATTTGAGTCGTGAATATTTCAAACCCACAAACCCCTTCCCTTCACAATGGCACGACTTAGCCTTACTACCCACGAAGAAGTAAATCTTTGGAATCAATTCCGTCAAGATGATGAGAAGTCATTTGCGAGATTGTATCAATGTTATGTACAACTTCTGTACAATTACTGCACGCAGTTCAGTGCCGACAAAGCACTTATCAAGGACTGTATCCACGATTTGTTCGTGGAATTGTGGCAACATCGCCACACGTTGGGCGACACCACTTCGGTGCGTTATTATCTGATGGCTTCTATCAAGCGTAAGTTGGTACGTCACCTCAATGCACAACAAAAAAATACGAGTAGCGAGGAGATTCCGCTGGAGTATCATCATCTTTATACGGCCTCTGCCGAGACCTACATGATTGCCCAAGAAGATTATTTACAGACCAATCGTAGTTTGAATAGTGCTTTGGAAAAACTCCCCCGCCGTCAGCGCGAAGCTGTTTTCTTGAAATTTTATGTCAATATGACCAATGAAGAGATTTCTACCTTTATGAAAATCAACATTCAGTCAGTCTATAATTTGGTTTTTGGGGCATTGACAAGCCTCAAAAAACAACTGACCGTAGAGCTGGTAACAGTGTAATTGAAAAAATATACAGTATCCAAGAAAGCCTCCAACAAGGGGGCTTTCTTTTTGAACATTTACCAACCCATTGGTTGTTTTGGCGTTCGGAAAAGGCTCTCTTGACACTTGACACACTGATTGAGGTCTATCCAGTTGTCATCCATTCGGTCATACACTTGAACGGGGATGTTGTTTCGGGCAATGTACTGCGCCTGATACACCAGTGCCGATGCCCCAAAATACCCCAGTGATTGTTCTTCTGGATGACTCGTACAGATAATATTTCAATGTCGTTTACTTAAGCTATAAAACCTTATAATTCATGTGATAAGGTCTTTTAGGTTTCTTTTTGATAGGATTTTTTCTTGCTTTTCTTAC
>JALOLW010000017.1 GCA_025455795.1 Spirosomataceae bacterium | reverse complement strand
GGCTCACGATTCCGCAGCGTTATCAGAAGGCATTGGAGGCAGGCGTGGATATTTTTTCGGGCGGTGCCGACCCCGCGCTGCTGCTCGAAACCGTCAAAAATGGCTTGGTGTCGGAGGCGCGCATCAATGAATCTATCGCGCGGTTGTTGAAAGAAAAATTTGACTTGGGCTTGTTTGAAAACCCCTACGTGGACGTAGAACAAGCGCAGAAAACCGTGGGCAACGCCGAGTTTCAACAAAAAGCCGACGTAGCCCACCGCAAATCCATCGTGCTGCTACGCAACGAAACTAAACTATTGCCCCTTGCCAAAAACACTAAGGTTTACTTTGAATCTTACTACGACAATGGCCGCACCAAAACCCCCGCACGTGTTATCAAACCCGCCGAAAACAAGTGGAATCTGACCTTTGTGGACACCCGCGAAGAAGCCGACGTGGTACTGCTTTGGCTTACTCCCAACGGCGGAAGTTTGTTCAACAACACGGGCCAAGAGATTGAATTACAGCTTTCTAAGAACAAAATAGACGTAGCCCATGTCAATGAAACCACCTACCACAAACCTACGATTGTGGTCATCAACTACACCAATCCGTGGGTGATTGACGAAATAGATAATCCCAACGTCAAAACCTTAATGGCGACTTTTGGCACTACTACTGACGCCGTGCTTGACGTGGTAACGGGGGCATTCAGTCCTACGGGTAAAATGCCTTTTTCCACGCCCAAATCGCGCAAGGCAGTGGTAGAAAATCAATCAGACGTACCCGGTTATTTGAAAAAAGACTATGCTTTGTTTAAATTTGGCGATGGATTGAGTTATTGACCTCCCCGTATAGCCAAATGAAAACACAAAACAGCAAAATCTACTTCCAAAACCCATCCCGTCTTTTGACCACCGCGCAAAGGCGGGGTGGGTTTATTGCACTACTGCTCTTCTTCGTTTTGAGTGCTTGTCAAGACCCAGAAGTACCCGCTATTTTTAAGCAGCCCAGCGTCGAAACTATCTCGGCTTTTGCCACCTCCGACAACACCGCTGAAATCAACATCGTCATCGCTGACCTGTCTCAACCCGCCAAAGAAGTGGGGGTAGTGTGGGCCGAACGCACCAATCCCACCCTCAACGACAACACCGACAATGTCACCCAAGTAGAAAACGAACAGGCGATTTCGTTTGAAGCCCGAAATCTGCAAAGTGGTAAAACATACTACGCAAGGGCCTACCATAAATACGACAATGAAGTGATTTATGGCAACGAAATCACTTGGACCCAAACCCTTACCAACGAGTGGCGGCGACTCCCCTCACCCGATTTGGCAACGGGCGAATACATCTACGACGGCGACGTCATCTTTGGAGGTACGGGCGGCGACATCCTCAACGTCAAAAGAATCAACGCTTTCACCAATCAAGCCTTCAACGAAGCCTATTATGTAGGTTTTTTTCAATGGAATCCCAGTTTTTTCGGCAATCGCCCCGAAGTACCACGACCTTTTGAGCCTACTTTCAATCCTATCAACGCGACGTTCAGAAACGCCGCCGATGTGTTGCTCACGCTCTACGGCGCAGGATACCGATTGGCTCCGCGCAACAGCCGTATTTACGTCCGAAATATGTCTATTTTGGAAAGCAATGGCAACTGGGAACCTTATCCCGGGGCAGAAGCCCCGACGGCTTCTTTTGGTATCGGGCAGTACGCATACGCCCTCGAAAACCTCCCCAACGGCAAGCTGTGGCGGTTTGATTACTCGGTTTTGAAGTGGCAAACCGTCGCTTCCTTCCCTGTCAACGTTCCTGCCCGCTACTTGAGCGTGGACGCTGGCGAGCGGGCTTTTGTGTTGGTAGAGCCTACCGACGAAAACAGTGCTACCAAAGAATTATACGAGTTTATTCCTACCCAAAATCAGTGGGTGCGCCGTGCTGATTTCGTGGGCAGCAACCGACGAAACGGCGCAGGCTTCGCGCTCAACGGTCGGGTTTATTACGGTCTCGGTCAAGCACCCCAAGGCGGAGCAGGGCTGCGCGATATTTGGGAATACAACCCTGCCACCAACACTTGGCGCAAAACTGCCGACTATCCCGGTGGTGGTACGGTCAGCGTTTTGGCCGTTCCGACGACCTCGGGCGTTTTTATGGGTTTTGGCAAACAAGCCCGCCAAACGTCAGTAGGTGGCGTGGCCTATCGCAATGTCAGCGACTTTTGGCGATTTAGACCACGCCCCTAACCTCAACAACAACCCGACGACGGAGAGCAGCAAGAAGAAGCCGTAGCAAGTTCGTTCAACTTGATTTTGGGCTTCCCAATTTCTTTTTTCATCACAACTGCCGAACTCGGGCAAAGACCGCTAAACTGCGTTGATTGAGCCACTTCGACTGGTACTTCGTCACGTTTGACGGTCATAAAATCTTGTTTTTCAAAGTAACGGTCGGCAGTAGTCGTTATCAAGTACAGTGACTTGACACCCTGCAAACGCACCTGTTTGGTGAGGTCAGCGACCAACCGCCGCGCAATACCGTAATTTCGATAGCTGTCAGATACCGCTACCGAACGAAGCAAGCCTACTTCGCCCGTCACTTCTACACCTGCCGTACCGGCCAACGCTCCGTTGACAAACGCCAACAAGAAGTTGGGCAGCGCTGGATTGAGGTCTTCTGTTGGCAAACCGACCGATGAAAGTAGTTTTTTTACCTCTTCCAAATCCGCCGCTTGCGCCATGCGAAACGCTACGGTATCGGCGGCCTCGGCGGCTGGTTTCTCGGCATAGACAGTCACACTCAAAATCCCCAAACCGCTCTCTCTGAATGCTTTGAGGGCGTCGGGGGTGATGTATTCGAGCAAAAGTTCGTCGGGAAGATGGATGGCTTTTTGTTTTTGAACCGTGATATTTTCAAAACCCGCTTTCTGAATCATCCCCAAATAATCGTCTTTCTGAACAGCGCCCGAGACACAACCCGCGTACAACTCCGCCACTTGGCGCAAGTCTTGCGGAAGTTCGCCTTCCAGTACAATATCCGAAATACTAAAATGTCCGCTTGGTTTCAAAACACGGTGTATCTCACTGATTACCTGTGCTTTGTTGGGTACAAGGTTGAGAACACAGTTGCTCACCACCACGTCGGCTACGTTATCATTGAGGGGCATTTGTTCAATATCCCCGTAGCGAAACTCCACGTTGTTGAAGCCCAATTTATCGGCGTTGGTACGGGCTTTGGCTATCATGGCTTCGGTAAAATCTATGCCGATGACCTTGCCCGTAGGGCCCACTTCGGCGCGCGCCACAAAAGCGTCATTGCCAGCACCACTGCCCAAATCTATGACCGTATCGCCCGCTTTGATGTGGGCAAACTGCGTAGGCAAGCCGCAACCCAAGCCCAAATCGGCTTCGGCGGCGTAGCCTTGGAGTTGGGAGTAATCTTCGGCCATGAGGGCGTCGCCGCAGGCGGGACCACAGCCACAAGCCGTGACGATGTTGTGCGCGTGTGATTGTTGGGCTACTTCCGCGTATTTTTCACGGACGAGCGCTTTGAGATTTTGTTCGGTAGTCATCTTGTTTATTGATTGTAATATTACGATAAATATGAATAAAAAAAAGGCAGAGCCATCAACAGCAGTTGAGTTTCATCAATTGGTCAAAAAATGTCCCAAAAGTCTGTTGAGCCTCCTCCCAAGTTTTCTCGTTGATACAGTAGCACACCCGTGGCGGGTCTATGCTACCGTGTATGATACCGATGCGTTTGAGTTCTTTGAGGTGCTGCGACACCGTGGCTTGTGACAGCGGCAGCTCATCTACCAAATCGCCGCACACACAGGCTCTCTTTTCTGCCAAAAGCCGCAAGATGGCCACTCGGGCGGGATGCGCGAGTGCTTTGGCCAAATCAGCGATGCGGTTTTCTTCGTCGGTAAATACCTCAGTTTTGGTGAGTCCCATTGTGCTTTTTCTAATATCAATCGCAATATTACGATAATTATTTGATAGGACCAAATTTTTTCTTAGGAATGAAGAGTAAATAAAGTGAAAATTCACAATGTTCAGGAGGGGACAAAGAAAAAACAAGGATAAAAGGGGTTTTAACCCAAAATTTATTTGGCTAAAGCCTTGCTGATACGTTGTTTTTACTGTCCCCAGGCTAAAGCCGTGGGGCTTTTAGAGAACTTTATTACTCTATTGAGAACCTGTTCCTTACTTACCTTTTTCTCCGCCCCGCCTTGCGTTTTTCGCTTTGCGTCACGTTTCGCTTGCGATTTTGTTCGTTGCGGGTCGTGGCTATATTGCGGTTGGATTTGACATCGGCCAACACCAAATCCATGCTGCGACGGGCGAGGTTGGTTTCTTTGACTTTGACTTTGACAGCATCGCCAAACGTATAAAACTTCTTGGTCCGCTGACCTACGAGGCGGTAGTTTTCTTTGTCAAGTTCGTAGTAGTCATCGTTGAGGTCGTTCATGCGCACGAGGCCCTCGCTGGCAGTTTCTGTGATTTCGACAAAAATCCCAAATTCGGTGACGCCCGTGATGATGCCCTCCCAAACGCGATTGGGCTCCATACTGGCCATAAACTCCACTTGTTTGTACTTGATACTGGCTCGTTCGGCGTTGGAGGCCAATTGCTCCCGCTCCGACGACTGCTTGCAAGCAGGCTCATACTCTGCCACGTCGGGCGAGGGTTTGCCGTCTAAATAGTGCTGCAAAAGGCGGTGTGCCATCATGTCGGGATAGCGGCGAATGGGCGACGTAAAGTGTGAATACCGACGGAACGCCAAGCCAAAATGCCCTACTTCATCGGTACTGTATCGGGCTTTGGCCATGGTCCGAATAGCGAGCTGTTCGAGGGCGTTTTGTTCGGGTTTGCCTTCCAAGTCGGCCATGAGTTGATTGAGCGACTTGGCCGCATTTTTCTCGTTTTCTACTTTCATTTTGTACCCCAATCTCCCCGCAAAAGCCGCAAAAATGCGAAGTTTCTCCAAGTTTGGTTCTTCGTGAATCCGATACACCATCGTGTTGGGCTTGGATTTGTCTTTGGAAAGGCGATGTATAAACTCTGGAACGCGCTTGTTGGCCAGTAACATAAACTCTTCGATAAGTTTGTGGGCATCTTTGCGCACTTTGGTATAAAGTCCCAACGGCTTGCCCTCTTCGTCCAAACGAAACTTCACTTCCACCGTCTCAAAATTGATGGCTCCTTTGGCAAATCGTTCGGCCCGAAGTTGGTGCGCCAAGGAGTTGAGGAGGGGTAAAAAAAAGCCCCCGCCCCCCCAGAGGGGACTTAATCCATTCTGTTTTTCACCCTCACTTGGTCTTTCATTGACACCCTCTGCTTCCAAAATTTCCTGTGCTTCTTCGTAGGTGAAGCGGCGGTCGGAGTGAATGACGGTACGCCCAAACCACTCATTGACGATTTTGGCGTTGGGGGTCATTTCAAACACCGCCGCAAAAGTCAATTTGTCTTCGTTGGGGCGCAGTGAACAGAGATTATTGGAGAGTTTTTCGGGGAGCATTGGGACGGTTCTATCCACCAAGTACACCGACGTAGCGCGGGCGTAGGCTTCACGCTCAAGGGCGGTGCCTGGCCGTACATAGTGCGTCACGTCGGCGATGTGTACGCCGATTTCGTAGTTGCCGTTGTCAAGTAGCTGCACCGAGAGCGCGTCGTCGAAGTCTTTGGCGTCGGCGGGGTCTATCGTAAAAGTGAGTACCTGACGCATATCGCGGCGACGGGCGATTTCGGCGGGCGGGATTACTTCTGACATGGCCTCCGACTCGGCCTGTACGTCGTCGGGAAATTTGTAAGGAAGCCCAAATTCTGCCAAAATAGCGTGCATTTCGGCATTGTGTGTGCCTGCTTGCCCCAGCACTTCTATCACTTCACCTTCCATGCGTTTGGTGCGAGAGGGCCATTGGGTGATACGCACCAGCACTTTGTCGTTGTCTTGGGCGTTTTGGAGGGCTTTTTCGGGAATAAAAATTTCTTCGTAAAAGCGGCGGCTATCGGGCGAAAGGATACCGTAATTGGGCCACCGAGAAAGTATGCCGACAAACTCCGTTTTGCCACGGCTGATGATTTCTTCGACGCGCCCCTCGCGCCGGCGTCCTGCGCGATAGTCACTGAACAAAGTGATGCGTACTGTGTCGCCGTCCACCGCACCGCGCAAATCGTCGGTGTCAATGCGCACGTCTTCTTGGCCTTCTATCAGCACAAAAGCGTAGTTTTTATGGACGTGTTCTACTTTGCCGATGAGTTCAAAGGCATTTTTGTGGGTGGCATAAAGCCCCGTTTCGGTACGCTGCACCCGCCCTTCTTCGAGGAGTTCGTCGAGCAAACCGTTGAAAATCTGTTTCAGTTTTTTATCGTCGGCGTCAAAATGCGTGTGGAGTTGGTCGAGTTCAAAAGAGTCTTCGCTGTTAATTTCAAAGAATGTGGCTATCTCCGACTTAAATTCGTCCAGAAAAGAAATAATCTGCTTTTCGGCACGGGATTGACTCCTTGGTTTTTGTTTTTTCTTCATTCCATTTTTTATTTTCTCCCAATATAATCAATTTTTGGCGAAAATCATTACAAGTTTCATTTTTTAAAAATAAAGTATGTTGTTTTTTTGTGAAACAAAGCCCGTTGAGGTGGTTCAGTTTTTTACGCAAGTTTTTCTTAAATTTGTGCCAATTCAATGCAACAACTGAATCCCTTTTCTAACAAATCAGATGGAAACCTACGGAAAAATATTGCTTATCGCCATGCCTGCCTTTTTGGCGTTGGTGATGATTGAAAAACTCTACGCTTGGTGGGTCAAAAAAGAGCCCTTCAAGAACATGGACATGATTTCGAGCATGAGTTCGGGCTATACCAACGTCACCAAAGACGTTTTGGGAATTAGCGTTTCGATTCTGACCTACGGCTACATGGTAGAGCATTGGGCCGTTTATCGCGTCGAATCTACCTTTTTGACCTACGCCGTCGCTTTTGTGGCCTTAGATTTTTCGGGCTATTGGGTACACCGTTTGAGCCATCAAATCAACTTTTTTTGGAACAAACACGCCATTCACCACAGCAGTGAAGAGTTCAATCTTGCCTGCGCGCTGCGCCAAAGCATTTCGTCTTTTGTCAATCTTTTTACGTTTTTCTTGCTTCCTGCGGCGCTGTTGGGCGTACCCGGCCAGGTCATAGCCGTTATTGCGCCTTTGCATTTGTTCGCGCAGTTTTGGTACCACACGGTGCATATTGGCAAAATGGGCATTTTGGAACACATCATCGTCACGCCCTCGCATCACCGCGTACACCACGCCATCAATCCCGAATATTTGGACAAAAACCACGGCCAGATTTTTATTTTTTGGGACAAACTCTTCGGCACATTTCAGGAAGAACTCGCCCACGTACCGCCTGTATATGGCATCACGCGCCCCGCAAGCACGTGGAATCCCATCAAAATCAATTTTCAGCACCTTTGGCTGCTTATCCAAGACGCTTATCGCGCCCAAAGCTGGAAAGATAAGTTTCGTATTTGGTTTATGCCCACGGGTTGGCGCCCCGCCGACGTGGCCGAAAAATACCCCGTTGCCAAAATTGACGACCCGTATCATTTTCAAAAATACGCGCCCCAAAGCACGACGACCTTGATTGTTTGGACGTGGACCCAGTTTTTCTTCACGTTTTGGCTGATTTGCTACTTCTTCACTTTCATTGCCAAAATCGGCACGCCGCAGATTTTCGTTTACGGGGGTTTTGTGTTTTTGAGCGTCTTTGCCTACACCGAACTCATGGACAGAAACCCCTACGCTCTTTTCTGGGAAACGCTCAAAAATGGCATTGGCCTCTATTTGATGGTTTCCAACGACTGGTTTGGCCTGCGCCAATGGTCAGAAGGTGCGTATTATTTTACGATGGCTTACTTTGTGCTTTCTACGGTCATAGTCGCGGCTTTTGTGCGATTTGAGCTTCGCAAAGAAACGCCTGTATCCACCCAAGTAGAGGCGGTGAGGGTGTAGATATATGCTTATTTCATTCTCTTATTCATCACTCATGCGAATCCTCCTTTGGGCTATTTTACTCTCATCTTCACTCGGTTTTGCTCAAAAGAAAGTGGTGCTGACCGAAAACTCCGCCGAAAAGCGCGTGGATGTCTTCATTGATGGCAAGGCTTTCACGTCTTATTTTTATCCTGGGGCGTCGGTGTTGAAAAAGGCCGTTTTGTACCCTATTCGTACTGCCAACGGCACCGAAATCACGCGTGGGTGGCCGCTTCACCCACGGGCAGGCGAGCGCATAGACCACCCGCACCACGTGGGGATGTGGCTCAACTACGAAGATGTCAACGGACACGATTTTTGGAACAACTCCAACAGCGTCAATCAAGACCGAAAAGCATACGGCACCATCGTTCATACGGGCATCACTTCGCTCAAAAGCGGCAAAAAACGCGGTGAATTGACCGTAACGGCTGATTGGCTCGACAAAAACGGGGGCATTATGCTCACCGAAACCACCACGTATCGCTTTGAAGGTGACGCCCAAACCCGCACCATAGACCGCAGTACGACGCTGACCGCCCAAACCGACGCTACCTTCAAAGACGTGAAAGATGGGATGTTTGCGATTCGGGTAGCGCGGCAGTTGGAACATCCGTCCAAATCACCCGAGATTTTTACCGATGCGAGTGGTATCGCCACCAAAGTCCCCGTCTTGGACAACACGGGCATCAGTGGCAACTACCGCAACAGCGAGGGCATCGAAGGCGAAGCGACTTGGGGCAAACGCGCCCAATGGTGCAACCTACGCGGCAAAATTGGGGAGGAGACCATCCATATCGTCATCATAGACCACCCCCAAAACGTGGGCTACCCTACGTATTGGCATTCAAGGGGCTATGGGCTGTTTGCGGCCAATCCGCTCGGTCAAAAAGCGTTTAGCAACGGAAAGGAAACGCTTCATTTTCAACTCAAAAAAGGCGAGTCTGTTACCTTCCGTTATCGCACGGTTATCGCCTCCACCGAATTGTCTGACGTTGCCATCAAGAAGGTAGCGGAGGCATTTTACAAAAATAAATAGCGGCTGTTTTCAAGTTATTTGGCCGCCCCAATCACGCCCAGCCACCGCCCCATCCAGTAAGGCAGCAGCCAAATATCGCCCGCGCTGTGTTCGGAAATACCATTGCCACGGGTGCGGTCGAGGGCAAACATATTGGCGTTGTGCCGCTGAATAGGTCGCTCGTCGGGAGGCAGCACTTCTTTGGTGGTTTGATTGCGAAAATTAGGCCCGATTTTCTCAATGTCTCGGCGGTGACTGTTGGCCACGTTCCAATCTATCAAATCCAGCGGATGCTCTTGTAAATACCAAACGGCTTCTTTCAAATCAAACTGCGGCGTACCCGTCAGGGCCGTAAAAACATTCCAAAGTCCTTCTTTTTCGGGGCGTTCGGCTTGCCAATGGTCTATGATAGTGGCTTTGTAAATCTTTTGGAGGGAGTCGTTGAACGCATAGCGATACAGTCCCCAGTAGCCCATGTAGTACATTTCATCGTCGGAGTGATTCCAAGCATCCGAAAGCATCTTGCTGTGGTCGTCGGCGTTGGGGTCGGCCATGCCTATTTCGCGCATTGGGCGGCGGAGATTGGCGAGGTAGCCGTGTCGGGTCATTAGTTCAAAGGCTTTGGTACGATAGACCTCTTTTTTGGTAAAATGATAGGCCGTTTGTAGCATCCCGATGATATTGGACGAATTGAGTTTGCGGTCGCCCACGTTGGTCGGAAAGCCATTGACATAGTCGGGATGCCACCGCCCCCAAGTGGTAGGTTTCCCGTTGTAATCTATTAAGTACCAGTTGTTTCTGACGATATGCCCCATAAGCGTATCTATGAGCATGACAGCCTGTTTTTTGAGGTCAGGCACGAGTTCGGCCAGCACCCCAAACGCAAAAATATGTCCGATGGCCTCGTCGCTGCTCGTGGTGGCTTTCCAATCCCAGCGTGGGTCGGGGGCGTGTTGCCAGCGTTCGGGGTCGGCGAGTTGGGCCACGTACCCGTGTCGCTCAAACGAGCGCGCAGGAAAGCCTGGAACAGGATTGACAGTATAAAGCCGCTCCATCGCATCGAGCGACTCGCGGCAGTTTTGGAGGGCTTCGGGGTCTTTGGTGGCGGCGTAGCGGAAGGCTTGCCCGCCCAAGTACATCGCCGTCCAGAGGCCGTCGTTGTCGGAGTCGGCCAAATACCCCGAAGCGATATTGCCTTTCTCCATGCCCTCCAGCGAGGCATTGAACCCGTGTCTGAGGTGGCGACTACGCACCTGTTGCTCAAAAAACTGCGCTTTTTGGTGCAGTGTCATTTTTTTGAAATAAATCTTCCCCAATCCCGATGAAGTCAGCACCAGCACCGCGTTTTCGGGGCCTGTTTCGATACGCACAACGTCGTCGGACGGGAGCCAACGCTCGCCGTTGTAATAATCAAATTGGCCGTCAGGACGCAACGCAAAAGCCCCTTTTGTACTGCCAAACCACGTTTTAGCACCAATACACCTGACCGCCGTGATGTCTGTCCACGGGAGTTTTTGGTGTATTGCGCCCAGTGGTTTTTTGAGGTTCAAATCCCAATTCCAATAGCCATTTTTCGTGCCGATGATGAGTTTTTGACCGTCGGAGGTGAGGTCGAAGGCCGTCAAATCGCTTCCCTCCCACTCTTTCGTGAGTTGGCCCTTGACCAAACTATGCAAGGATTGCTTGCCCAAAATCCAAAATTTATCACCCTTGGCCTGATAGCGCAGTTGGATGACACTGTCTCGAATACTGCCCTGCCAGCGTATTTGTTGGTCTTGGACAAGTTGTAAACTTTGCCCATCCGACACCAAAAACGCAAAATCTTTGCCTCCTTCCAGTAGTTTGGCTTTGGGCAAAGTGTGTTTGGTATAAAGTTTTCCTGCCCAAGCGTTGCTCAATACGGCTTCGTCATTGAGATAAACCAACTGACCTTGATACGTGGACAATGCGTTGATTTTCAAATCTTTCAAAGGACGATAGCGCGTATCGGGCTGTAGTTTACCGTGTTGCAAAAACTGCCCGTCGGCAGGCTGAAAAAGCCCCGTGGAAGTGTGGATTTGAAGCGTGCCATTTCTATCCGCAAACACCGATTGGGGTGTACCGTCTTTTGGTTGCGCGTAGAATTTGACACTATAATCCTGCCAAAAGGGCGTGTCTTGGTGAACTGGTTTTTGGGCAACTGCCAGGCCACAAACACTTACAAAAAAGAGCGTTTTTGAAACGATGAAACGGGGGTGCATTGATGTATGATTTTGAAAGTAGCAAACTCACTTTCAACCAAAAGCAATATTTTTGTGTTTCTATCCAAATTCTAATCCATGTTTCAACAAGAACCAATCTGCGCGCTTGCTACGCCTACGGGTGTGGGGGCGATTGGCGTCGTGCGTATATCGGGGGCGGGGGCGATTGAAATCGTCAATCGGGTGTTTTTTGGCAAAAACCTCACTCAAGTCAAGAGTCATACGATTCATTTTGGCACGATTCGCGCTGCTGTCGCCGATTTGCAATCGGGAACGACACGGCCAGCACTCATCATAGACGAAGTTTTGGTGTCGGTTTTTCGCTCGCCGCAGTCATACACCAAAGAAGACACCGTCGAAATCTCCTGCCACGGTTCTGACTACATCATTCGGCAAATCCTCAAAGTACTTGTCCAACATGGCGCAAGGCTGGCGCAGCCTGGGGAATTTACGCAACGGGCTTTTCTCAACGGGCAGTTGGACTTGGTACAAGCCGAGGCCGTCGCCGACCTCATCGCCGCCGACTCTGCCGCTATGCACCGCACGGCACTCAATCAGTTGAGAGGAGGATTTTCAAAACAGTTGGCTGCGCTGCGTGAAGAATTGATTCATTTTGCTTCAATGGTAGAATTAGAACTGGATTTTGGCGAAGAAGACGTGGAATTTGCCAATCGTGATGATTTAAAAAACCTAATTACATCGCTACAATCTTCTATCGCGCCCCTGATTGCGTCGTTTGACCACGGCAATGCCCTCAAAGAAGGTATTCCAGTGGCCATTATCGGTGCGCCCAACGTGGGCAAGTCCACCCTGCTCAACGCCCTCCTCAACGAAGACAAAGCCATCGTGACCGACATCGCAGGCACGACCCGTGACGTGATAGAAGACGTGCTTTTTTTGAACGGTACTAAGTTTAGAATCATAGATACGGCAGGCATCCGAGATACCACCGACGTAGTAGAAAGCATGGGCATAGAACGTTCTAAACGCGCTATGAATCAAGCCGATATAGTAATTTTACTGTACGAAGACGATGAAACATTGGCCCAAGTAGAGGCATTGGTAGAGGGATTGGAAGAAACGAAACAAGTGCTGTGGGTGCGGAATAAAGTGGATATAACCTCATCCCCTGCCCCTCTCCTGACAGGAGAGGGGAGTAGTAATAGCCCTCTCCCGTCGGAGGAGGCCGCCCTTGCGGAGGGCAGGGTGAGGTTTGAGCAGAAAACAATCAAGTCAAAAGCGTTGCAGTTGGTAGAAGAAGGCTTCAAAGCAATGAATTATAAAATACCGCCTGAAGTTTTAGAAAATGCTCGAAACCTGAGAAAGACAGAAACAAATGCAGAAAAATACTTTTGGAGTATCTTAAGAAATCGGCAATTCAATGGTCTCAAATTTAGAAGGCAACATCCTGTCCAAGAAGGCTTTGTGATTGACTTTTATTGTGCTGAACATCGTTTAGCCATTGAATTGGATGGAGGTGTACACTTGTCAAAAGAGCAACAAATGTACGATAAAATGAGAGATGAAGAATTGAGCAGAATATATGGTATCACCACCATTCGATTTACAAATGAAATGGTGTTTAATGATTTGAGTATGGTGTTGGAGAGAATCATTAGTTTAACCTCACCCCCTACCCCTCTCCTAACGGGAGAGGGGAGTAGTAAGAACCCTCTTTTGTCAGGAGAAGAAGAAAACAAGAACCCTCTCCTGACAGGAGAGGGGAGTATTAAGAACCCTCTCCTGTCAGGAGAAGAAGAAAACAAGAACCCTCTCCTAACAGGAGAGGGGAGGGTGAGGTCACTTTCCATCTCCGCCAAAACAGGGCAAGGCATGGAAGAATTAAAAACTGCGATTCACGCATTTACTCATTCAAAAATCACTCATTCACAGTCGGTTGTCACCAATCTGCGTCATTATCAGCACCTTGTCAAAACCCAAACGGCCCTCAATAATGCCCTGCAAGGCTTAAAAGCAGGCATCACGGGTGACTTCTTGGCGCAAGATATTCGGTTGGCACTGTATCACCTGGGCGAAATCACAGGCACTATCGCTACCGACGATTTGTTGGCCAATATTTTCAGTAAGTTTTGTATCGGGAAATAATCCTTCATAGACTCGGGTTTGAGCAATGCTTTTTTTTTAGTTTCTTTGCCTATTCAATCGCCTAAAACACACTACGTGAAATCATTTCTTTGCATACTTTTTTTGTTTGTCTCCATCAAGATTTTAGCACAAGATTCGACAGCAATACAGGCGGAAAAAGATTCTACCACGATACAGGCAGCAAAGCAGTCTTTGCATCAAATTTCATTGACAGGCTACGGGATTTCGGGAAAAATGCCGTTTTGGATGCGTGCCAATCAGTACGCCACCGCTCCCATTGGTTCTGGCTTGGCCGTCAATACCAGCAGTCGTGCGGAAAAAAGGTTGGGCAAAAAAGGATTCATCATCGGGTACGGAACCGACATTGTGATTAATCTATCTTCCAAAAATCAGTTGATTCTGCCCGAATTGTACGGAAATTTGAAATACAAAAAGTGGGAGTTGTACGTTGGGCGTCGCAAAGAAGTATTTGGATTTGCCGATACTACCCTCGGCACAGGCTCGTTTTCGTGGGCTGGCAATGCCCTCCCAATGCCCAAAATCCACCTAGGACTGACGGATTATGTGCCGTTGAAATTCACCAAAAACCTCGTTTCAATCAAAGGACACTACGCCCACGGTTGGTTTGGCACAAGCGTACACGCCTTTGGGTACATGCTCCACCAGAAAACATTTTTCGTGAAAGTAAGCAAACCCAGTTGGCCAATAGCCCTGTATGGTGGTTTTGTGCATCATGTCCAATGGGGCGGACGGACTTTTGAAGACTTAGGAACTGTTACAAACCGCCACTTACCGAGCCGTTTTAGCGATTATTTGTACGTAGTGACAGGTTGGGGGGGCATGACAGGTAGCTTCAATCGGTCGGGCAATGCGTTTGACTCTACCAATCGCGTCGGTAATCACGTCGGAACCCTTGACGTGGGTCTGGAATGGCGTTTGGAAAAAAAGCTGCTGACGTTTTATCGGCAAAGTGTGATTGAAGACGGGTCTCTGTACTACCTCAATAGCATCGCTGACGGCCTCCACGGACTGATTATCAGGAATTTATTTCCAAAACGCTCCAAAGGAAGGATCAGTATTGAGAAAGTTACGTTGGAGTTTCTTTATACCATGAGTCAGGGTGGGCCAATCTTCGGGCCGACCAATTTTACCCGTGGCAATGACAATTATTTCAACCATCAGCAATACTTCGATGGCTGGTCGTACCGCCGTCAAATCATCGGAACGCCTTTTATTGTTCAAAAAGAAGATACCAAGCTAAATTATAATTACAACTCCCTCGAAATAGCTACCAGCAATCGGGTCCGCGTATATCACGCTGGTTTTCAGGGATATATTGGCGAAAAGATGCAATTTATGGGCAAACTTTCGTTGAGCCATCACTACGGAAATTACAATTTCCCTTATCCAGTACCTGCCAAACAACTGTCGGGTTTGTTTCAATTGTCGGGCGACATCAATGCGCTCGGCGGTTTCCGTTGGCACACCGCGCTGGCTTTTGACCAAGGTTCGCTCTATCAAAATTCGATGGGCGTGAAGGTGGGGATTCAGAAAAGCTTCTAAAAATCATCTCTTAAAATAACACGGAGGTTCAGGGAGAAAATACCGAAGACCCACGGAGGAAAACAGAAAATAGGCACGTAAAAAATTATTTCAAAAACCCTTTTTCGCACCATGAACCGTAGAAATATTCTCAAAACATTAGGGTTGTCGGCAGGAGCTACCATGATTGGCTCTAATGCTTTATCGTCTGATATTCAAGAAATCAGCTTCCCTCCCAATCCCGATTATATCGCTTTGGCTGTCCCCGTTACTGCCATTGTATTGGGTGCTGGCAACCGTGGCAATGTCTATGGACGCTATGCGTTGGCGTTTCCCAACGAGGTCAAAATGGTGGGTGTAGCCGAGCCGATTCCGTTCCGAAACGAGAAGTTTGCCAAAAGCCACGGCGTCACCGACGCGCATCGGTTTAAGACCTGGGAAGATGTGTTCAAAGTCCCCAAATTTGCCGACGCCGTCATTATTTCTACTCCCGATACCCTCCACCACGGCCCCGCGCTCAAAGCCCTCGAAATGGGCTACCACGTCCTGATTGAAAAACCTATTTCGCCTTCGATGAAAGAGTGTTTGGAGATTTTGGCAGCTGCCAAAAAATCCAAGAGCATCATCGCCGTTTGTCACGTATTGCGCTATACCAACTATTTCCGCAAGCTTAAGGAGATCTGTGACGCAGGCACGCTTGGCACAATGATGAGTATCAATCACTTAGAAGGCATTGAGTACGTCCATATGGCGCACTCCTACGTGCGCGGCAACTGGCACGAGTCGGCCAAAACCAACCCCATTATTTTGGCAAAATCTTGTCACGACTTGGACATTATGCGTTGGCTTGCCAACAAACCCGCCAAAAGCGTATCAGCTTACGGCAATCTCAAATGGTTTAAGGCCGAAAACGCCCCCGCAGGTAGCACGGAACGTTGTGTAGAAGGCTGCAAAGTAGAGCGCGAATGTCCATTCTCGGCCATCAAAGTATATTACGAACAGCGCAAACGCATTCACGTATTGGACGTACCCGAAGACCCTGCGCTGCAAGGTCCCGCGATTTTGGAAAAACTCAAAACCTCCAACTATGGCCGCTGTGTGTATCGAATGAACAACGACCAACCCGACCACTACACCAGTATTTATCAGTTTGACGAAGGTATTTTGGCTACTTTTGGTCTCGAAGCGTTTACGGGATGGGAAGCCCGCAAAACCCGCGTGATGTTTAGCATGGGCGAGGTGGTAGGCGACAATGACCTCATCGAAGTGACCGACTTCCGCACCAAGCAAACGACCCGTTGGCGGGCAAGTGAGCAGAAAGACTTCAACAATTCGGGTCATGGTGGGGGTGACTTTGGCTTGATGCAAAACTTCGTACAAGCCGTAGCCCAAAACAAACCCGAACTCCTCACCTCTACCATCGAAGCCTCCATCGAAAGCCACATCATGGGCTTCATGGCCGAAGAAAGCCGCAAAAGTGGCCGCTCAGAGACGATACAATTGGGCAACTAAGCAAATTTTTAAAACTATGGAACGAAACCCAAACGATAGAAGTGCAAAAATCATGCGTTTGATTGAGTTGATTGAGCATATCAACCTCACCATAGCTGCACACCAGCAAGAGGGTGAGCCTGATGTTTTTGTGATAGAAGAATACGAATACAGGAGAGCGCAGTATTTCAACGAATTGGCCGATTTGATGCAACCGTTGGGCGTGGCTATATCATGGCATACCCAAAATGCCGCCTAAACCATGATAAAAGAACATGATTTGGTGTACCCTTATCCATGCCGTGTAGTGTTGTAAATACTGTTGCAAAAACGCAAAAACCCCGTTTGCGCGATGCAAACAGGGTTTTGTGGAGAAGATGGAAGCGGAATGCCGCCCCAGTCTCCCTACGGCCTCTTGCATGCCATGCAAAATGAAGTACAATTTTTTGACTTGTAAAAATATGTTAATACTTTGATATATAAGTACTTTCAAAATATTTATTTTCTCTTATTTGCATATTTTCATGGAAATTTTATAAATTTGTTTTAGTAATGTTTTAGTAAGCATCAAAAAACAGGTCTATAAATAGTCCAATATGGCAACTGTAAAAGCAATTCTCTACACTCATCAACCGCTTCAATCAGGTGAGTTTCCAATTTACCTTCGCATCACCAAAGATAGAAAATCGCGCTATGTTTCGCTTGGCTTTTCTTGTAAAAAAGAACTTTGGGACGAGCCAAAAAGCCTACCCAAAAAGAAACACCCGCTCTACAACGAAATTACGGTAGCCATAGAGAAAGTAAAGCTCGAAGCCAATCGGAAAATCTTGAACCTGCAAAACAACGACCAAGACTACTCTACCGAAGAACTCAAAACCGACCTTTTGCCCGATAAAATCCAAAAAAAACAAACAGTTTTTGATTTTTTTGATAGTTATGTGTCCGACCTCAAACGTCAAAATAAACTCGGCTCGGCCAATATTTATCAGGCCACCAAAAAGAGCATCATGGCTTTTAGAAATGACCGTGATTTGGAGTTCTCGGACGTAACCCACGCCTTTTTGAAGAAATTTGAGGAGTACCACTTAGCTCGTGGTATGAAGCCCAACGCCTTTTTTGTGTATTTTCGGCACTTCAAAACCCTCATCAATCACGCCAAAAAAGAGGGCGTGGTCAAAAAAGAATACAATCCCTACAAAGACATTGATTTCAAAAAATACCGCACTATCAAAACCAAAAAACGGGCGTTGAAAATCGAAGAAATGGACAAAATCAAAGCGTTGGTTTTGCCGCTCACTTCCAAACTTTTTCATGCCCACAATTACTTTTT
>JALOLW010000322.1 GCA_025455795.1 Spirosomataceae bacterium | reverse complement strand
CGAACCGTGGGAGTTCAGGGCTAAACCCGCTTGGCAACGCCTCATCGTGATGCTCGGTGGTATCATTGTCAATGTCATCACGGGGGTTTTGATATTTATTGCCATGTCCTACTACAATGGCTACGATTATTTGTCGTCCAAAGAAGTCAAATACGGCATTGTAGCGCACAAATTGGGGCAAGAAATTGGCCTTCGGACGGGTGACAAAATCGTGGCTATCAACGGCAAACCTTTTGAAGATTTTGCCGATACGCGCAAAGTATTTTTGGAGTCAAATAGCTACTATACCGTAGAACGCAACGGCAAGCAGGAGTTTGTGTATGTTCCCAACAATTTCATTGAGAAAATTTCGGACAAGAAAAATGCGGGCGAGTTTATAGACCCAATTTATCCCTTCAAAGTGTTGGAGCTTACCCCAGGAATGCCCGCCGCCAAAGCAGGACTCAAAGCAGGTGATAAAATCGTAAAAGCCAACGACCAGCCGATTCAGTTTTACCACGAGATTCGGGAGTTTTTGGATAAAAACAAAAACCAAAAGGTCACGTTGGGCATAGAGCGAAACGGCCAAATGCTCGCGCTTCCCGTCAATGTAGGCGAAGACGGTAAAATAGGGTTTTATCCAGATTTGTTGCTCAAAACCACCCACGTGGACTATTCTTTCGGGGAGGCTATTGCAGTCGGTACCAATCGGGCATTTAGCGTAGTGGGTGACAATATTCGTGGTTTTGGCAAAATCTTCCGTGGGGAAGTTTCTGCCTCAAAGGCACTAAGTGGGCCTATCGGTATCGCGCAGATGTTTGGAGGCGTGTGGGATTGGGGTCGTTTTTGGTTTTTGACGGGCTTACTTTCGATGGTACTGGCGTTTATGAATATTTTGCCTATTCCAGCACTCGACGGCGGCCACTCGGTGCTATTGATTTACGAAATGGTGACAGGACACAAGCCTTCGGATAAGTTTTTGGAAGCTGCCCAAAAGGTAGGCATGGTGATTTTGTTGGGATTGATGGTGTTTGCTTTTGGCAATGACATTTTCAAGTTGTTTAGATAAAGCGATGAAAACAACAAAACACCTTCTTGTAGGCGTCATGTTGGGTTTTTGTGCCGCGCAGGCGCATAGTCAGTCGGTGGGCTACTACCCGTGGAATGGCCTCTTGAGTGTCAGTACCAATCCCTCGAAGGTAGTATGGTGCGATTTTCGGTTTCAAACCAATACCCTTTTTGGTAGCCTCAGCACCGAAATTTTGCCGATGGTCAATCTCAAGCGCAAAGAACAAATCCAATACTACCTCGGTGGCGGGGTACGGTTCAATTTTATTGGTGTACTGGCCAATCAGACCAACAACGTCATCGGAGGGTATCAACTCAACGTAGGTACGCGTGTGCATCCTTTCAAAGCCCTGCCCGATTTGGGGCTTGCGTTGGAAATAGCCCCCTACGTGGAGCGGAAGTTGGACACGGGCGTTTTGAAAAGTAACTTTGGAATTGTTTATCGTTTTTGAACCCAACAACCAATGTCTCTCCCCGCAATAGCTTTCTACGGATTTTCGGCTTTGGCGATTGGCGCGGCTTTGACCATCCTCTTCACCCGCAACGTCATGTACGCGGCTTTGTGCTTGTTTTTGACGCTGTTGGGTGTGGCGGCACTCTTTGTTTTGCAAGGGGCTGATTTTTTGGCTGTTACGCAGTTATTGGTCTATGTGGGTGGGGTGTTGGTACTGCTGATTTTTGGCATCATGCTCACGCACCGCCGCGACAGTACTCCGCAAAACGTTGTTCGGACAACGCACCTCAATCAGGTTTGGGGAGGGGTTGTGGGCCTGGGGATGTTGGCGTTGTTGGTGTGGAACATTGCCAACGCTCGTTTTGGCATCATCAAAAACAACATGACGGATTTGTCCGCTCACCACTCGACGCTTCGCCGCGTGGGCATTGGTCTGATGACCGATTACGTGTGGGCGTTTGAAATCATCGGTATTTTACTTTTGGTAGCCTTGGTAGGTGCTTCGTATTTGGCCGCCCAGCAAATCAACAAACAGCGTGATTAGACCTCCGTTTCTTCAACCCCACGATCGCGTGGGCGTAGTGGCTTTGGCGAGCCGCGTCGAATATGATAGCTTGGAAGCTGGTTTGCGCGTTTTGCGCGAGGAATGGCAGCTCGAAGTGATAGAAGGAGAAACGCTCCGCAGTGCGTACCATCAGTTTGCGGGGACTGACGAGCAGCGCATTCAAGACTTTCAACAAATGCTTCACGACCCCAACATTCGCGCGATTTTCTCGGCGCGGGGGGGCTATGGCAGTTCGAGGTTGATTGACAGACTCAACTTCCGACCGCTCAAAAAGTCGCCCAAATGGCTCGTGGGTTTTAGTGATATTACGGCGATACACAGCCATTTACACTGTATGGGTATCGAAAGTATTCATGCCACCATGCCCAAGATTTTTAAGCAAGAAGGGGGCGAAAATGCTCTTGAATCGCTCCGAAAGTCACTTTTTGGCGAAACACTCCACTACCAAACAGCCCCGCACCCGTTCAATCGGTTTGGTACAGTACGCGGGCAAGTGGTGGGTGGCAATCTGTGCTTGTTGGCGCATTTGGTAGGTTCGCGGTCTGAGTTGGATACCCGTGGCAAAATCCTGTTTTTGGAAGACGTGGACGAATACCTCTACAACCTCGACCGCATGATGGTGCAGCTCAAACGCGCCCGTAAACTCGCCCACTTAGCAGGACTGGTGGTGGGGCAGTTTTCTGATTCAAAAGACAACAATAATGTGGGGTTTGGCAAAGATGCTTACGAAATCATCGCCGAGCATACCCAAGACTACGGCTATCCTGTGTGTTTTGATTTTCCCGTGGGTCATGTCCCCGACAACCGCGCAATGATAGTAGGCCGCGAAGCCACGCTGCGCATTGACCACGCGGAAGTAGAGCTTCTGTTTGACTAAAAGGCATACTCCTTCAGGATTCATATTTTTGAAAACATTTTAAGGTTATTTTGTTGATAATCAGCACAAATTCTTATTTAAAGTCAGCTATTAACTTTACCGCTAAGACGCAAGGACGCTACGAATGAATGTAAAAAACATAGCGCCTTTGCGCCTTAGCGGTTCAAAATACATGAAATAACTTGCAAAACACTGTACTTAATCTGTACTTCCCACCAAAAAACTTTATTTTTGAGCCTAGGTAAACGAAACCAAGGAAGACGGAACAAGGAACAAGCAGAATGGGAAACTGCCAATGCCGATAACGAGTAACCGACAACAAAAAACAATGGGCATACGCGCTCTTTTAAGCAAACCACTGGCTCGCTACGTGGTCAATCAGCAACAACGGTGGATGTACAACGCTCCCGCCGCGCAACAACGATGGATGCACCAAATCGTAAAGACGGCCAAACAGACCGTTTTTGGTCGTGACCATTTTTTCAAAGACATTCATACTTACGAAGACTACAAGCAAGCCGTACCCGTGCGTGACTACGAGGATTTGAAGGGCTACGTACAGCAAATCATTGACGGTCAAGACGATGTACTGTGGCCAGGCAAGCCGTTGTATTTTGCCAAAACTTCGGGTACGACCTCTGGCACGAAGTACATCCCGATTTCTAAAGATTCGATTTCCAACCACATTGACTCGGCCCGCAATGCCATTTTGAACTACGTCCACGAGACGAGTAAAGCCGATTTTTTGGACGGTAAACTCATTTTTTTGTCGGGTAGCCCCGTGCTGGACACCAAAGGCAACGTGCCGACGGGACGGCTGTCGGGGATTTCCAACCACCACGTACCCGCCTATCTCCGAACCAATCAGATGCCGAGCTACGACACCAACTGCATCGAAGAATGGGAAGAGAAGCTCGACCGTATCATCGAAGAAACGCTTCACCAACCGATGTCGCTCATTTCGGGGATTCCGCCCTGGGTGCAAATGTATTTCGACCGCATCACGGCTCGCACCGGCAAGGCCATCAAAGACGTATTTCCTACCTTCGACTTGTTTATTTATGGTGGGGTCAATTTTGAGCCTTATCGCGCCAAATTGTTTGATTCGATTGGTAAAAAAATAGATTCGATTGAGTTGTATCCTGCTTCGGAGGGCTTCATCGCTTACCAAGATTCGCAACACGAAGCGGGCTTGTTGTTGTTGGCCGACACGGGTATTTTCTTTGAGTTTATTCCTGCCGAGGAGTATTTCAACGAAAACCCCACGCGCCTGTCGCTCGGCGAAGTAGAGGTAGGCAAAAACTACGCACTCGTCATCAACAGCAACGCGGGCTTGTGGGGTTATTCCATCGGCGATACGGTCAAGTTTGTATCCAAAGCCCCCTATCGCCTCCTCGTGACAGGTCGCATCAAGCATTTTATTTCGGCTTTTGGCGAACACGTCATCGGCGAAGAAGTTGAAAAAGCCCTTCAATACGCCATGCAACAACAACCCCAAACTGAAGTAGTGGAGTTTACGGTGGCCCCGATGGTGACGCCCGCCGAGGGGCTTCCCTACCACGAGTGGCTCATTGAATTTGCCAAGCCCCCCGCCGATGTCGAGCGTTTTGCGCGTGACATAGATCGCCGCCTTACCGAACTCAACGTGTATTACGATGACTTAATTACGGGGAGTATTTTGCGCCCGCTGAAAATCACCGCTTTACCCCAAAACGCCTTCATTGATTATATGCGCTCGCAGGGGAAATTGGGCGGTCAAAACAAAGTGCCACGCCTCTCCAACGACCGCAAAATAGCCGACGTCATCCCTAAATTGTAAAGATAGGGCGACTTGAAGCCATTGATTTAGCGTAGAACCGATATATTTTCCATTCTCAAACAACGCAGCACTATGAGTACGCCAACACTCTTACAAAAACACATCAAGTTTGTGACCAATGCCCGTGGCGAACAAACTGACATTATCATCAGTCTCAAAAACGACAAAGTCAAAGAATATTTCCAAGACCTTTTAGATGCAATTTCGGCGATGGAACGGGACGATGATGACGAGACAATTCCTTTTGAAACGGTTAAAAAGAGGGTTTTGTCCAATCAAAAGAGTAGGGTTACAATA
>JALOLW010000321.1 GCA_025455795.1 Spirosomataceae bacterium | reverse complement strand
AGCGATTTTGACTTCGGTTTGGTACTGAGCTTTGAGGGTATCGGTCGGAAACCATTGCCAAAAATCGCCCACCGACGTGGCGTTTTGCCAAATGGCTTCGTCGAGTACGCCGTCGGTTTTGATTTTTTCGGTGGTAAACTTGACTTTGTAGGAGGTTTGGGCAAATGCAAACGCGGGCAGTAGCAGTAAAATTAAAATTCTCATCGGCAAAAATGGGAGTGGGATGTCTATCTTTTAAAGTAGGATAACACCATTTTTACCTCATTTCGTTTGGTTTGGGGCTGTTGAGTTGAAAAAAAGTGAAAAAACACTTGACTCTAACCTTACGTCATAGCTTTACTTTGTGGCGTCAATGTTTCAACGTCTCTTGTTTTGGGGAAATTATGCAGCAGTATTCGGTCAAAAAATTGGCAAAAATGGCGGGAGTGAGTGTGCGCACACTGCATCTCTACGACCAACTCGGCCTTCTCAAGCCTTCTTTGCGTACGGAAGCAAGGTACAGGATGTATGGCGAGAAAGAACTGCTTCGCCTCCAACAGATTCTGTTTTATCGAGAGTTGGATGTGCCGCTCAAAGAGATTGGGGTTTTGCTCGACCGCCCACATTTTGATTTGGTAGAAGCACTCCAAAGCCACCGAGAGGCATTGCTATCCAAACAAGCCCGCATAAAGACGATGCTTAAAACGATTGACAAAACAATCAGTCACCTTAAAAACGAAACAACAATGATGAACCACGAAGAATTGTACGAAGGCTTAGACCACAATACCGCAGGAGTCTATCGCCAAGAAGCTACCCAAAAATGGGGAGCAGAGGCCGTCGAAACCTCAGAAAAACACCTGAAAAATCTTGGAAAAGCAGGTTTCAACGACTTGAAATCCGCGATGAAGGCCATTGGAGAAGCCCTGTATTCTGCCCAAAATCAAAACCCTACGAGTGTCCATGTTCAGGCCCTCATTGCGCGTCATTACGAGATTATTCGACAGTTTTGGGGTACATCTGGAAGCACTGACACCCAAGCCGAAGCCTACGCAGGGCTGGGTCAGTTGTACGTGGATGACAACCGCTATACGATGATTGACGGCCAGGCACAACCTGCTTACGCTCAATTTTTGAGCAAAGCCATGCGTCATTTTGCTGACACTAAATTGGCATAAAAGTGATTTGTGGCACGGTTTGAAGTCGCATTTACACTCGTGGCACGACTCAAGGTCGTGCCACGAGTAGAGTGGCTCTAATACAAGACCCAGGTATCTTTGCCCCCGCCCCCCTGCGACGAATTGACCACGAGCGAGCCTTTGCGTAAAGCCACGCGCGTGAGTCCTCCGGGGATGACGTTGATGCCATCGCCGTACAAAATATAGGGCCGCAAGTCCACGTGCCGCCCTTCGGCGTGGTCATCTACAATACAAGGCACTCTTGACAGCGATATGACGGGCTGGGCGATATAGTTGCGGGGGTTGTCCTTTATTTTTTGGCGGAAAATGGCGTGTTCTTCTTTGGTGGCTTTGGGGCCAATCAACATGCCATAGCCACCCGCTTCGTTGGCTTCCTTGATGACCAAGTTTTCGACATTTTCCAGTACGTACTTCAGGTCGTTGTCTTCGCGGCAGATGTAAGTGCGCACATTGGGGATGATGGCCTCTTCGCCCAAATAATACTTGATGATGCGCGGCACGTAAGCATAAATCACCTTGTCGTCGGCGACACCCGTACCGGGGGCATTGGCCAAAGCCACGCGGCCTTTTTTATAGACATCAAAAATCCCTGGGATACCGATAAGCGAGTGCGGGTTGAATACTTGCGGGTCCATGAAGGTATCGTCGAGGCGGCGATAAATCACATCTACAATCTCAAACCCGCGCGTGGTACGCATTTTGACGTAGCCACCCGTCACCACCAAATCGCGGGCATCTACGAGTTCGACGCCCATCTGTTGGGCCAAATAGGAGTGTTCAAAATAAGCCGAATTGTAAATCCCCGGGGTCAAAACTACGATGTTGGGGTCGGGGCGGTCGGCGATGAATTTGAGCATTTCAAAAAGCCGCGCGGGATAATCTGATACGGGTCGCACGCCCGTCCGCGCCAACACTTCGGGAATGATTTGCTTAGAAAGTTCGCGGTTTTCGAGCATGTACGAGACCCCCGACGGACAGCGGAGGTTGTCTTCCAGAACCATAAATTCACCGTCGTCGCCGCGAATCAGGTCAGTCCCTGTGATGTGGCACCAGATGCCTTTGGGCGGTTTGAGGCCGCGACAGGCTTCCAAGTAGCACTTGGAGGTTTCTATCAAATCGCGCGGTACAATGCCGTCTTTGAGGATTTTTTGGTCGTTGTAAATATCATCTATGAACAAATTGAGGGCTGTGATACGCTGAACGAGGCCCTTTTCGAGGCGGTTCCAATCCGCCCCCGACACCACTCGTGGGATGATGTCAATGGGCATAATCCGCTCGGTGCCTTCGCCTTCCGAATACACGTTGAACGTAATCCCCATAGACATCAACGCCCGCTCGGCAGTATGCTGGCGATTGGTGAGTTCCTGATGAGTGAGCTGCTCGACACGGGACTTGAAAGCTTCGTAGCCGGGGCGCACTTTGCTGTCGGGGGTGAACATTTCATCGTAAAAACGCTCGGTGTCGTAATTGTTAAAAGTAAAATTCATGGTTGGAAAAGTTTGTGGGTGACTAAATGACTTAACAAGTTAGGTAGAATTCAAGATATTTCCCAAAAAATCTTCTTTTGCCTATACTTTTATGATTGACAATTAGTTTTTTACTTAGATTTTTGTAAAAAATAGAGTGTCGAGAAATTTCATCAACACAAATACCCAAAAACAAGCATCAAAACTTTGACCATCAAGTATTTATGGCAACTGTCGCAAAGGAAATGTACGGTTTATTAGCAAAAAAATCGTTTGTATTTTGGGTGATGATACAGGGAGTCGTGTCTCAAACGGCTGTTTGTCAGTATTGGTTGGGGCTATCGTCGAGCAACTACGCTGGCACGCACGCGCTGCACCTCAATCCTGCCCACGCAGCCGACTCGCGGCACAAACTGTACCTCAATATAGTTGGAAACGATTTTTTTATCATCAACAACTACCTTCAATACAACGCGCCGTATTCGTTTTTGAGTTTGATAACCAACTCCGTCTCTGACCAATACCGCAACGACCGCGGCCTTATCATCTGGAAAGACAGCTACTACGCCGAGCGACTCAACGGACGCCGCAAACACCTGCACGCAGGAGGCGACTTGCGCGGGCCGTCGTTGCTGTATTCATTCAACAAAAACCGCATGGCGATTGGCCTCACTACCCGCGGACGCTACCTGCTCAACATGACCAATACTTCCGAAGCCACCGCCCGACTGATTCGATACGGGACGGATTTAGAGGAAATTCAAAAACAAGAATACAAAGCCCAAACGGGCATGATGAACATCAACGGCTACCTTGAACTGGGCGGCACGTTTGGCATGGTACTGGCCGACGACGACGAGTATTTTGTCAAAGTAGGCGCGACGGTAAAACGGGCCGTGGGTCTTTACAACGTTCACGCCGACCTTCAAAACGCCGACTACCGCATCCAAGTAGAAAGTCTCAACCGCAACCGTGAGTTTATTGAAGCTACCCAACTGCAAGGCCGCTACGGCTACACGGGCGAGGGGTCATTGGCGGGGCTGAGTCCCGACCCGCGCTTTTTGTTTGGCAATCGCTCCGCTGGGGGCGGGTGGGGGCTTGACATCGGCATTGTTTACGAACATCGGCCTGACATTCGGAAGTATAAGCGCGGCAACAACCCCGCCGACCCCAACCAAAACAAGTACAAATACCGCTTTTCTGCTGCTCTCAACGACTTCGGGGCGATTCGGTACCGAAACCTAAATTTTGTCAGACAGGCATCGGTCAATATCCAAAATGCCGTACCACCGACGACATTCTCTTACGTCCGATTCAACGATATGGGCAGTGCCACCGAAGCCGCCAATGCCGTCAATCGCAGCGTCGGGCTGCCCGATGACTTTGAGGCCAAGGCATTTACGGTAGGACTCCCCACCACCGCCAATATCAGCATGGACTATCACCACGATGGTCCTTGGTACGTCAACGCGCTTTGGGTGCAGGGACTCCGAAGCTCCAAAGGACTGGCCATCAAACCCCAAACGGTACTGGCCGTGACACCGCGTTATGAGCGTCGTTGGGTAGAGATTTCGGCGCCGTTGGCGTTGTTGGACAGCTACCGCGTGTTGGCGATTGGCGTGGCGGCGCGGGTTGGCCCCGTCATCATCGGCACCGACCACCTGGGCGGTTTGCTCGACATCGGCAAGCCGCGCGGCTTGGATTTTTACTTTGCGCTGTACGCGCCTTTCTTCCACCGCCGTCCCAAAGACCCCAACAAATGCTGGTATTTGCCGTATGAAAAGCCTTCGAGGAGAAAGTGAGGTAAAAAAATAACGTTTCTGGCTTTTGACAAACACAACCTCTTGGAACCTTTCTAAGCCCGATGACGCACTTTCCCTCTACTCCGTGGCCGTTTTGGCGCAAGCTGCTCTTTCGTTTCGTTACGATTTATTTTGTGTTGTACGCCACACCGTTGAGTTGGATGGGGGCTGATACGCTCGGAGGGTATTATGCTGCCGCTGAAAAGTGGCTTGTAGAGTGGTGCAACGCCCACATTTTTCACATCAAAGACGTACTCGTACCTACTGCGGGCAGCGGTGACACATCTTACGGCTACGCCCAAATGTGTTTTGTGACGTTGGTGGCAGCGGTCGGTACGCTTGTTTGGTCGTTGATAGACCGCCGTTCTCAGCACGAAAAAGGGTATTATTGGTTACTGATTGGGTTACGCTATTATGTAGCGATGGTGTCGTTCAGTTATGGCATTGCCAAGGTTTTTGCGTTGCAGATGCCGTTTCCGAGTTTGAGTCAGTTGGCTACTCCCATCGGCGATTTGTCACCCATGCGTTTGGCGTGGTTTTATATTAGACATTTTTAACATATATTTCCTTGATTAAGTACAATTTTTGGATTTTTTAACCTGAAATTGTGTAACGCACAGGCATTGATCATGAGGTTTTC
>JALOLW010000320.1 GCA_025455795.1 Spirosomataceae bacterium | reverse complement strand
AAGCCCCCAAGCCAGCAGTACGGCAAGGTTGAAATGAATCCCCGCTTTCTCGGCGTAGTTGCGAACAATGCCCGCTTTTTCGGCAAAAAAGTGTTCAAAAACTATCACTGCTCCCACGGGCGCGAGTACGAAGCCGTACAACGCCACGAAGTCCAAGAGTTTCATGGCAAAGGCAGGAAATAGCCCCGAAATAGTCACCACGACCCCGGCGGCGATGGTGGCCCAAAAAGTGGAGGTTTTGGGCATGAGTGTCTGAAACGCCAGCCCAGCGCGGTAAATGGTGGGGTTGGCGGTGGTCCAGCCCGCCAAAATGACCGTCAAAATCCCCACAAAACCAATGGCATTGTAGGCCATCGGGCCAGGGGCTACGGGCGGGGCGGTGTTGTTGGCAAGATAGGCTTGGGCTTCGGGAGTTTTGACATAAACGGCGTACAACAACGCCGCCGCAATCCACGCCAAATAATGGCCTATGTACATTCCTGCGGCGGTTGTCCAGCCCGAAGATGGGCTTTTGGCAAATCGAAACACCGACAAATCTGACATGCCGATGTGCATGGCGGCATTGCAAAACCACGACCACAGCATCACGTGCCAGAAAGTATATTTGATTTGACCCGGGAACGGCTCTCGGCCTTCGCCCCACACATTCCACAAATCAGTCAGGTTTTTGACGCCCAATTGCTGGGCGGCTACGACACCACACGCCAAAAATGTCACCACAATAAACGGTACCATCCAGTTGGCGGCTTTGGAAACGGTATCGTAGCCTTTGGCCGCTATCAGCGTAAACATCGCTCCGATGATGACCACAATGATAACCCATAATGGTCCGTTGGGGTAAGTGTCATCAAGTTTGGGCATTTCGAGGTTGAAAGGGACACCCACTGCCGTGGCCGAGACCGTCACCATCGCACCCGCCAAAAAGCAGAACAAAACGCCATTGGCCACGTTGTAAAACTTAACGAGGTTTTTGCCGCAGATTTTTTCCAACTGAAAGTACAGCGTTAGGCGGTTTTTAACGGCGATTTCGGCGGTGAGATACCGCCAACACAGCACGGCGAGGAGGTTGCCGAGGAGCAAGCCCACTATCAAATCAAAAGCACTTACACCTGCCGTCAGAAACAAAGGCCCAATCATAAACTCCGTACCCGCGACGTGTTCGCCCGCGTACATACCCAAAAAACTCTGCCAGCCTTTCTGGTGCGAGGCGGGAACGGGTTCGCGCTCAAATTCTTCGTTTTGGGGAGTTGGGGAAGGATTTTCCATGAAAAATATAGGTTAAAGGTTTAGACAAAAAAGAGATACCGCGCCCAAAATCGCATCCTGTACTCTCACGTATCAAAAAAATCGTCCAGACAGATGCAACACCATCGTTGGCATTTTCCGTCATCCCTATTGAAAGCATGCTTCTATCATTTCTCTAACACTCAAAACGAAGCAAAAACATGAAAAAATTACTGATTGCCACTTTCTCTTTGCTGTTTGGCTTGCTGGTCCTGACCGCCTGCGAAAACCAAACCGACGGCCTCCTCCCCGAACCAACTGCACAGGCAGCCCCGCCTGAGTATGTATTGGCAGCGGTAAAACTCCAATATCCCAATGCTACCAACGTCAAAATCACTGTCATTCAACCCAATAAGATTTGGCGCGTCGAATTTACCGTCAATGGCGAAATTTTTGAGACGTTCATTGATGAGAATGGTAAGACGATTACCAATGGACGATTGGGAACAGTTGATGAAAATGAGGCTCTTGAAAAAGTATTGGCCTACATTAGAGCACAAAAGCGAAATTTTATGACTATTCAAGTAAGAAAGATACGACATCCTGAATCGCGTAATTTACTTTATTTTACAGTCATTGAATTTACCTATTACATTCCTGAAGGTAATTATGCCAATGATACACGATTTGCTTATTTATTTGACCGACGTGGTGACTTTATGGAGAAAAAAAGCATAAGAGTTGATAATTCCTACAAAATCAATCAAGCTCCTGCTAATGGCGAGATAAGAACCACTTTTAACGCATATTTTGATATGGAGACAAAAAGTATCAACTGGGGGGCCTATAAGGCTGGTAACAATGATTTTAGTCAGTTGAGTGCTGAACCTACTGAAGGTGCTATTTACAATACGCTTCAACGATTGGGCTGGGCTGACTATAGTAGTATTTCACCCGTATTGACCCGTGAAGATTACCCTTATCAAATGATACCTGGGTGGTCTATGAATTTCAATACTCGTGTATATCGTAATGCGGACAATGCAATAATAGATTTATATGAAACTCGGCTTGGGTGGAGCTATAGAAACCCAACACAAATTTTGAATGGACGTTATCCTATGACTAGCCCAATGTTTACTAAATATGGTAAATTTTTTGATGAATCTCCGGCGCGTTTCACGCTTTTTACTCAAAAAAATGGAAAGCCGATTTACATTTCTGAAAGCCCTAATGAAAGCATGAATCACTGGCAACCGTTTTCTGTCAGAACTAATATTACACGTAAAGAGGAGCTGCCAACAGAAGTAATACAGCAAATAAGCAGCAAGAATTTGCCTGATGTTCAGGTGCTTATCAAAGGACAACAAACAGTGAGTGAGATTATCGGGACAGGTTTTGGATTAAACATTTACAATATATTCTACAAGGGTGTTAATGAAGAAATGGTGCAGCTACGGATTGCAGGTACATGGGTTGGTTACCAAATTATTACCCCTATCTCCGAAACAGAAATTCGACCAGAGTTTTTAAGTGCGGTTAAAGCACAATATCCTAATCTCAGGATATTAAAATACCATAAATTTAGTATTGAAGATAAAATGGAACAACCTGTACCATCAATTACTGACTACAATGGCCAAGAAATTATTTTTGAAGCAGATGGTAAAACTTACACGGCTGTAGTGGTAGGTGCAAGTGGTTTCAACAATCCCATTATTAACCAGTTGTTCTAAATCACCCCCATGACCGAAGCCCAACTTCTTTCGGCTTGCTTGCGAGCGGAGCCACGCGCCCAAACTGCCTTCTATGAGTATTTCAAGAAGCGTGTTTGGGCCGTGTGCCGCCGCTATACGCGCACCACCGCCGAGGCCGAAGATGTGCTACAAGAGGTGTTTATCAAATTGTTTGGGCAGTTGCACAAAGTCCAAAAACCCGAGTCGCTCGGCGGCTGGGTACGACAAGTGACGGTCACGGTGGCGGTGGATTATTACCGCAGTCACGCCCGCGAAAATGGCCTTTTGAACTTGGAAGAAAGCCTCGGCGATGTAGAATTGCACCATTATGAGGCGCCGTTGGCCATCGAAAGGTTGTCTTATCAAGAAATGCTCGACATCATCCACAGCCTTCCCGAAGGCTACCGCATGGTGCTGAACTTGTACGTCATAGACGGCTATACCCACCCCGAAATCGCCCAAATGCTCGGCATCAGCGAGGGGACGTCGCGCTCACAACTGAGCCGCGCCAAAGAAGCCTTTCGCCGCCGATTGGAAACCGAAGAAAAAAAAACGATAGTAGAACCTCTTTTTAGTCTCAACTAACCATGAACCGCCCCAATGATGATATAGAACGTTCGTTGCGCCGATATTTCGAGGACTTTGACGCGCATTACGACGACGATGCCCCCAGCCCAGCGGCTTGGGAAAACATCAAAACGCAAATCGAACCTGCTCCCGCCCAGCGTTGGTGGCGGCACGGGTGGGTGTTGCCATTGCTGCTGCTCATCGGGGTTGGTAGCGGCAATTACCTTTTGTTTGACCAAATCGCTTCGGTAAATCAAAGCAACCGCTCCGTTGCTCCATTTGGGAGTGTTGGAAAAAATACGCAAATAGTGGATTCTAATAAAATTTACACGGAAAGGTTATCCACTCGTGGCACGACTGATGCAAGCCCGCCACGAATGAAACCACAAGTTTCAGTCGTGCCACGAGTCCCTTTCAATACATCTATTTCATCACACAAACCCACTCGTGGCACGAATGATGCAAGCCCGCCACGAATGAAACCACAAGTTTCAGTCGTGCCACGAGTCCCTTTCAATACATCTATTTCATCACACAGACCCACTCGTGGCACGACTAATAAAGACTTGCTACTAACGTCAGTCGTGCCGCAAGTCTCTCACATAGAACCACAGAGAAACGCAGAGGAATTGCCAAACGTACAGACGCTTTCTCCAACGGACTTGCAAAACCTACCGACTGCCTCTGCTACGCCACACGTTATGCAACCTGCATCGAAAATGGTGGAGAAGCGTAAAAGCTTCGATTCACATGCTGCTTGGACGCTGTCGGTACAGCCGTTTCAGACATTTCAGTACCTGACCAACCACATCTCCACCGCCGATTTTCAGTTGGCAGCCTTGCACATTCCGCCTGCTTGGAGTCAGGCCCGCACGGGCGTACAGGTGCAGGCGGGCGTAGAGCGTGCGCTTACCAAACGGCTGTCGTGGCGCTTATCGGGCGTGTATCGGGCCATGCCACAGTTTGTGAATTATCAGATTTCGACGAGCGAGTTTTTGGTCAAAGAAACAGGCCCCAACCAAGTGAGTATAGAGCGCGTAACGATAGACGTATCCGAACAAAAGACGCGGCAATGGCTGGGTTTACAGGCAGGCTATGCCTATCATTTCAACCGTGGTTTTTTTGTGAGTGCAGCCGCAGAAGGAAGCATAGATTGGGCCAATAACCACGCTACTCAGTTGGGCTTGACGGCCTCGGCGGGTTGGGCGCGTTATTTGGGCGGTCGGTATTCATTGGTGGTAGAGCCTACTTACACCTACTTTTTCCAAAAAACCACCGACACGCGCCAAGTCCTTCAAATTCAGCCTTATACGTTGGGAATAAAAGTGGGATTACGAATAAAAAGGTGAATCAAATTAATCGCTTATTTCGACTAACTCTGTTTCTTTTAACATAGAAAGAGCATTTGTCAAATGTTGTGTAAGAACCTCTTTCATTCGTTGATTTGAGGTATTGCCACACGTTATCCAAATGATTTTAGGAGGGCTTCCTCTTAGAGAAAGCAGATTGACGAAGTCATTATCTTTTGTTAAGACGACAGCATTAAGTTTTCGCGCTTCTTCC
>JALOLW010000319.1 GCA_025455795.1 Spirosomataceae bacterium | reverse complement strand
AATCGGCCTATGACTTCAAATCGGTGGTGATTGCCTTCCACAAAACGCCCCAAATCTTGGGTTTCGATAAACGCGCAAGAGTCCAAGTTGGCCAAGTCCGCCACATTGATGCCCCCGTAGCGAGGCGCGTTTTGGGCATTGGCAAAGACCGTGCGCGGGTCGTTGATGTCACGCAATAAAACACGCATCGTCGCCGAGGTTTCAAAAATCCCATCGCCCTGCGAATACGCCTGCGAGAGCATTTCGGTCATGCCATACTCCGAGTGAATCGCAGCCACACCAAGCGCGGTAGTGAGTGTTTCGTGGACTTCCTCGCGGAGCATTTCGCGGCGGCGGCCTTTCATTCCGCCCGTTTCCATGATGATGAGTGAGTGGGTATTTTGAAGAAACGCCAAATCCCGCCCCGACTCGGCCAAATCTAACAAAGCAAACGTAACACCCCACAAAATTACTTTTCGTTCGTCAGTATTTTCTACTAAATTTCGGAGTATTTTCAGTAGTTCGTCGGTATGATGCAAAAAGAAGCCCGAAAAAGGCGAGCGTGATTGTTCAATAAAATGTTGAACCATATACACCAAAGACGAGTTATTTCGTTCAAGGTAAGACGGTAACAGTCCCAAAATATGGTAGTGCGAAAGCGGCCCGTAAACGTCCTCAAAAAGCCGAATACTGACGCGCCGATACCAATCCAAATCGGCTACGTGATGGCGACTTGTGGCAACGCCCGTTGTACCACTACTCTCAAAAACCGCCTCGATTTCTGGTGATTGGGTCAAGATACGGTGAGATTTGAAGAGGCCAATGGGCAAAAAAGGGATTTGGGCAAGTGACGAAACCCGCGCGGGATTTATGCCCAAGTACCCGATAAATTGACTATAAATTGGATTTTGGGCTGCTTGCCACCGAAATACCTCCAAAGCAAGCCCTTCAAAGCGGGCGGGCGTGACGTGCAGCACGGCGTTTTGGAGCGATTGACGAGTGGACATTCAAGATTGACTTTTTTGCAAATAACGGATAACTTTATCAACCATGAAGGCTATTTTTCGTTTTTTCCTTACATTATTTGTTTTGGCAGGTGCTACCACGGGCTGTTTTACCCCACCCGACTACAGCCCCGTGCCAGAGATAACATTCAACAGCATGACCAAGTTTGAGGTCATTGAGCCTTTTTCCAAAACCAAGCAGGACTCGGTGGTGATTTCGATAGATTTCAAAGACGGCGACGGCGACTTGGGCGTGGCCAAAGACGACCGTGGCGACAAACGCTACACCGATTGGGGCAACTATCAACTGCGTACTTTCAAATACAACCGCACCACCAAATCATTTGAAGAGGTGGTTTTGGCGGCCAATGCCAAGCTGTTTTTTCCCGTTTTGAAGCCCGACCTCAAACGTGGCCCCATCGAAGGTATCCTCGACTACGGGATTTATTTTCCCTACTCGCGCAATGCCCGCCTCACCACGGTTAAGTTTCAGATTCGAGTGCGCGACCGCGCCCTCAATCAGTCCAATGTCGTAGAAAGCGATACTATCTCAGTGCCGCTGCTTTGATGCAGCTACTTCCGCAACTCTTTTTTCAAAATTTTGCCCGTGGCACTCATGGGCAGCGCGTCCATAAACTCAATGATGCGGGGGTATTTGTAAGCCGCAATTTTGCTTTTTGTCCATTCGATAAGACTTTGGGCATCAATACTTTGCCCTGCTTTGAGTACCACACAAGCTTTGATTTCTTCGCCCATTTCTTGGTGCGGTACGCCAATCACCGCCACCAACGACACCGCCTCGTGCTGAATCATCACTTCCTCTACCTCGCGCGGATACACGTTGAAGCCACCCCGAATAATCATGTCTTTGGTGCGGTCCACGATGAAGTAAAACCCATCTTCGTCCTGCACGGCCACGTCGCCTGAGTATAGCCAGCCGTTTTTGAGGGTTTGCGCGTTGGCTTCGGGCTTTTTGTAGTAGCCTTTCATCACGTTGGGACCGCGATAAATCAACTCGCCCTTTTCGCCGCGCGGTACGTCGTTGCCGTTTTCGTCCACCAAACGCACATCTACGCCCCAAATCGGCGTACCGATAGAACCAGGTTTACAGCCTACTTCGAGTTGGTTGAAAGTCACCACGGGTGAGCCTTCCGACATTCCGTAGCCTTCTACAATGTCCACCCCGAAGCGTTTTTTGAAGTCTTCCAACACCTGCACGGGCAAGGCTGCCCCGCCAGATACGGCCATGCGGAGGGTTTGGGCGATTTTGACAAAATCAAATTGGCCGCTGTCGTCTTTGTAGTTGAGCAAACCCCAATACATGGTAGGCACGCCCGCAAAAATCGTAATACTGTGCTTTTGCATAAGGCCAAAAACGGCTTCAGCGTCAAATTTGGGCAATAAAATGGCGTGCGCACCGCGATAAATACCCGCGTTCATCACGCACGTCATGGCAAAAATATGAAACATCGGCAGCACAATCAGCGACGTATCTTGGGGGGTAAATTTGAACAAATCGGCACACGCCACGGTATTGCTGAACAAATTGCTGTGCGACAACTCCGCGCCTTTGGGGCGGCCCGTGGTACCAGAAGTGTATATCACCACGGCGGTGTCGTCGGCGGCGGTTTGGGCTGATTCACACACGGGCAACTGCCCTGCCATCAAATTTCCCAACGTGGCTGTCCCTTCAATGGGTGACGGGTCGGTGGACTTGGGCGTAATCACAAAAAAATGCTCGCAACCATCGGCTTTTTGAAAACCCGCGTAGCCCATCTGTACCATTGGTAGCTCGGGCGTACCCACAAAACAAAAGTACGCTTTGGCCTCACTGTCAGCCAGATGATATTGGATTTCGTCTTCTTTGAGCAGCACACTGAGCGGCACTACGGCAGCCCCTGCTTTCAAAATACCGTAGTAAATCATCGGAAAATAGGGCAAATTGAAACAACTCAACGCGACTTTATCGCCAGGCTGAATGCCCTTGGCGCGAAGACCGTTGACGATTTGACTGGCCGCGCCGTTGAGTTGGGCGTAAGTAAGGCTGGTATCCATAAAAGTCATGGCTTTGTGATGGGGATACCGCTTGGCACTTTGTTCTAACAAAATCGAAAGGTTCAACATGGTCATTGGGTTTAGAAAAACAATATTAGCGAAGTTTGCGCTTCATTCACCAAGCACATCCATTTTTTTGATAATTTTGGACTTCATTTTTTTATCAATATGACTGAACAAACAACCGCTTTCATTTACAACTACCTCAACAATGCCTCACCCACGGGCTTTGAATCATCGGGGCAGCAGATATGGCTCGACTACCTCAAGCCTTACATAGACGACTATCTCATAGACACTTACGGCACGGCAGTGGGCATCATCAACCCTGGCCAACCTTACAAAGTGGTGATAGAAGCACACTCCGACGAAATCTCGTGGTTTGTCAATTATATCTCCGACGACGGCTACATTTCGGTCATCCGAAACGGCGGCTCGGACGCGCTCATTGCGCCTTCGATGCGCGTGCATCTGCACACGAAGAAGGGCGTCGTCAAAGGCGTATTTGGCTGGCCTGCCATCCACGTGCGCGATTTGGCCAAAGACACCGCCCCCAAAGTAGCCGATTTGACGATTGACGTGGGAGCGGCCAACAAAAAAGAAGTAGAAGAAATGGGCATTCACGTAGGCACGGTGGCGACATTTTCGGACGGGCTTTTTGAAATGAACGACCGCTACTACGTGGGACGTGCCTTAGACAACCGCATGGGCGGCGTGATGATTGCGGAAGTGGCGCGTCGCATCAAAGAAAACAACGTGCAGTTGCCGTTTACGCTTTACATCGTCAATGCCGTGCAGGAAGAAATCGGCTTGCGCGGGGCGGAGATGATAGTGCGCCGCCTCAAACCCGACTTGGCGATTTGCACCGACGTAACGCACGATACGCAGTCGCCGATGTACAAGAAAAAAGAACAGGGTGACATCAAATGCGGTAGCGGCCCCGTGCTTTGCTACGGCCCTGCCGTGCAGAACAACGTACTCGATATGCTCATCGGGGTCGCCGAAGACAAGAAAATCCCTTTCCAACGCCAAGCCGTAAGCCGCTCCACGGGTACCGATACCGATGCTTTTGCGTATGCCACTGAGGGAGTGGCGTCGGCGTTGATTTCGTTGCCGCTCAAATACATGCACACCACCGTCGAGACCGTCCACAAAGACGATATCCAAAACGTCATCAATCTAATGTACGAAACTGTGGTTCAACTCAAAGGCAATGAGGATTTTAGGTATTTGAAGTGAGAGACTTTTTTTGAGTGCGGGGTTGTTAAACGAATCACGCACTCAAAAAAAATGATTTTCACCGAAGGTTTTGACAGAGCAGTAGCGTCTAACGCCTCAAATGTTCACTTAAAACCTGGCGATTACCATGAAAACAACCCTCATCAAAATCATTTTGTCGCTCTTCATTTTTGCGTTGGTCGTTGGCTGTCAGCGCGAAGAAGTACAAAACGAACCCACGCAAACAGCCCCGTCCAATGTCCGTATGGCGGCAACGCCCAACCTCCCCGCTACGCCTTTTAGCTACGCCAACATTACCCTGCCCGCGTACCTCAACACGCCGCAGATTAGAAATCAAATCAATACGCCCGCCAACAACCCCATCACCGACCAAGGGGCGGCATTAGGACGAGTGTTGTTTTACGACAAAAGCCTCAGTGCCAACAACACCGTCGCCTGTGCGTCTTGTCACCAACAAAACCACGCTTTTTCAGACCCTGCTCGTTTCAGTCGGGGGTTTGCGGGAGGGCTTACCACCCGCAACTCCATGTCGTTAGTCAATGCGCGCTATTACGCCAACGGTCGTTTTTTTTGGGATGAACGCGCGTCTTCGCTCGAAGTCCAAGCCTCCATGCCCATCGTTCACCCCGTAGAGATGGGCCTGACGATGCCGCAAGCGGTAGCCAGACTCCGCACGTTGGATTATTACCCCGCTTTGTTTCAAAATGCTTTCCAAAGTCCCACGATAGACTCGGCGCGGGTCGTGAGGGCGTTGGCACAATTTATCCGCTCGATGGTGTCGTACCGCACCAAATATGATGTAGGACGGGCGGCTTTGACGGGTAATCAGAACGTGGGC
>JALOLW010000318.1 GCA_025455795.1 Spirosomataceae bacterium | reverse complement strand
GCCTGTCCGCAAAGGACAGGTGCTGTTTAGTATCTCCAAAAACGAGTTCAAAGAAGGGCTGTATCAAGCCAAAGCTGCGCTTAAAAGCGCTATAGCCGAGGCAAAAGCCGCCGAACTCACTTTACAAAACACCAAAATGTTGGTAGAGAAGAAGGTGGTGTCGAAAACCGAACTCGAAATGGCGCAGGCCAAACTCGACGCACTCAACGCCCGCATAGACGAAGCCCGCTCTCACGAAGCTACCGCCGAAATTCGCCTCAGCCGCACCGACATCCGCGCTCCTTTTGACGGGGTCATTGACCGTATTCCCAACAAAGTAGGTAGCCTCGTGGACGAAGGTACACTGCTCACCACTATTTCCGACAACAGCCAAGTGTTTGCGTATTTCAACGTGTCCGAAAAAGAATATTTGGACTACGTAGAAAACGAAAAACAAACGCCTAATCGAATCGTGTCGCTGGTGTTGGCCAACGGAGAGGAACACAAATACAAAGGAAACGTAGAAACACTCGAAGGTGAGTTTAACGCCGAAACGGGCAGCATTGCCTTTCGGGCGCGGTTTCCGAATCCCGAAAAAATCTTAAAAAATGGCTCGACAGGCAAAGTGCGGATGCTCAACAAAATCCAGAACGCGCTGGTGATTCCGCAACGCTCTACGTTTGAGATTCAAGACAAAATTTACGTGTATGTCGTGGGTAGTGATGGTAAACTCAAAGCCCGCAACTTCACGCCCAAACTGCGCATTCCGCACCTGTACGTGCTTCAAAGTGGCCTCACTGCCAGCGATAAGTTTTTGTTTGAAGGCGTACAAAACGTGCGCGAAGGCACTCAAATCAACCCGCAATTTGTGCCGCTCGAAAAATTATTTGTGCGTATCGTTCAGGATTAATACTGAAAGAGTTATTCGTGTTCCGTTAGTCGTTATCCGTTTTTGTCATTTTGAGGCACGAGAAATCCATTCCGTATTTCTTGTTCCGTATTCCGTGTTCCATAATCCATTATTGACGCTATGTTTCAGACTTTCATACACCGTCCTGTCCTTTCTATTGTTATATCGCTGGTCATTGTGCTGCTGGGATTGCTGTCTATTACGCAACTTCCCGTAACCCAATACCCCGACATCGCCCCGCCTGCCGTTACCGTAACGACCCGCTACACGGGAGCCAACGCCGAAGTATGCTCTAAAGCCGTAGTGACCCCGCTCGAAAGGGCCATCAACGGCGTACCGGGCATGACCTACATGGCTTCTACCTCGGGCAACGACGGCACGAGTATCATTCAGGTATATTTTAAAGTAGGCACCGACCCCGATGTGGCAGCAGTAAGCGTTCAGAACCGTGTAACTACCGTATTGGACGAACTCCCCGAAGAAGTCATTAAGGCGGGGGTAAGCACCGAAAAGGAGGTAAACAGTATGCTCATGTACATCAACCTCCTGAGCAAAGACCCCAAAACCGACGAAAAGTTTTTGTTCAACTTTGCCGATATCAACGTTTTGGCCGAACTCAAACGCATTGACGGCGTGGGTTTTGCCGACATCATGGGGCAGCGCGAGTACGCCATGCGCGTGTGGCTCAAACCCGACCGTATGACCGCCTATGACTTGTCTGCCGAAGACATCATCAACGCGCTTCGTGACCAAAACTTAGAGGCTGCGCCTGGTAAAATTGGTGAGAGTTCGGGGCGTAAAGCGCAATCGTTGCAGTACGTGCTGCGCTACACGGGCAAATTTACCCGTGCCGAACAATATGAGAATATTGTCATCAAGGCGGCCTCAGAGGGGGAGCTTTTGCGGCTTAAAGACGTGGCCGACATTGAGTTTGGGTCACTTGATTACGACGTACTTTCTAAAGAAAATGGGCGGCCTTCGGCGGCGATTTTGCTCAAACAACGCCCGGGGTCTAATGCGAGCGAGGTCATCTCCAACGTCAAAAAACGCATGGCCGAACTCAAAATCTCGACTTTCCCTGCCGACCTCGACTACACTATCAGCTACGACGTGTCGCGGTTTTTGGATGCTTCGATTCGAGAAGTTATCAAAACCTTGCTCGAAGCCTTCGTGTTGGTGGCGTTGGTGGTCTTTATCTTTTTGCAAGACTGGCGTTCTACCCTTATTCCTACCATCACCGTCCCCGTCTCGCTGGTGGGTACATTTACGTTCATGTTGTTGTTTGGATTTTCCATCAACTTGCTCACCCTCTTTGCGTTGGTGTTGGCCATCGGTATCGTAGTGGACGATGCCATCGTGGTCATTGAGGCGGTTCATGCCAAAATGGAATCGGAGCATCTGGATGCCAAAGCCGCCACCGTAGCCACCATGGGCGAAATCAGCGGGGCCATCATTGCCATCACGTTGGTGATGTCGGCGGTGTTTATCCCCGTAGCGTTTTTATCGGGGCCTGTGGGTGTTTTTTATCGGCAGTTTTCTATCACCATGGCCATTGCGATTGTGATTTCGGGGGTCAATGCCCTCACCCTCACGCCTGCGCTCTGCGCCATTATGTTCAAAAACCACCACGGTCATGCCTCCAAAAAAACGTGGCTGACGCGCTTTTTTGACGCTTTCAACCGCCGCTACGAACAGTTGGCGGGACGTTACAAACGCCTCCTCGACCTCATCGCCAACCGCCGCGTGATTACCTTTGGGCTATTGGCTGGGTTTTTGGTGGCCACTTATGGCATCAATACGGTACTGCCATCGGGTTTTATCCCGACCGAAGACCAGGGTACGTTTTATGCCAACGTAACCACGCCCGCAGGCGCGACCCTTGAGCGCACGGAAGCCGTAACCGATGCCATCCAAAAAGCCGCCGAAGGCATCAAATCTGTTGAATCTACTTCGACTTTGGCGGGTTTTAGCATGATGACCGACGGTTCGGGCGCGTCGTTTGGGATGAGCATGGTCAATCTCAAACCTTGGAAAAATCGCACCCAGACGGTGGACCAAGTAGTGGCCGAACTCACCGAAAAAACCAAGTCGCTCAAAGACGCAAGTATTCAGTTTTTTCCACCACCCGCCGTGCCAGGCTACGGCAACGCCAGCGGATTTGAGTTTAGAATCCAAGACCGCACGGGCAGTGGCGATTTGCAACGGTTGGAAAAAGTAGCGCGTGATTTTGCCGACGTCCTCAACAATCGCCCCGAAATTCAAAATACTTTTACGAGTTTCAACGCCAGTTTTCCGCAGTATTTGTTAGAAGTGGATAACGACAAAGCCGCCCAAAAAGGCGTATCTGTCAATGCGGCCATGGACAATCTCCAATCGCTTATCGGTAGCTACTACGCTACCAATTTTATTCGGTTTGGGCAAATGTACAAAGTAATGGTACAAGCCTTGCCCCGCTACCGCGCCCAACCCAACGACCTGCTGGGGTTGTTTATCAAAAACAACAAGGGTGAAATGGTGCCTTATTCGGCTTTTCTCAACATCAAGCGCGTCTATGGCCCCGAGCAACTGACCCGCTGCAACATGTTTACGGCGGCCATGCTCAACGGCGAACCCGCCCCAGGGTACAGCAGCGGCGACGCCATTCAGGCCATCAAAGAAACCACCGCCCAACTTCCCAAAGGCTATACGTTTGAATGGACGGGCATGACCCGCGACGAGGTGCTGGCGGGCGACCAAGCCATCTACATTTTCTTGTTGTGTCTGCTATTCGTGTATTTGTTGCTATCGGCCCAGTACGAAAGTTTCTTGTTGCCGTTGCCCGTTATTTTGTCGCTGCCTGCTGGTATTTTCGGGTCGTTTTTGTTGCTTTATCTCACGGGTTTGCAAAACAACATCTACGCCCAAGTCGCCCTCGTCATGCTCGTGGGGCTGTTGGGCAAAAACGCCATTTTGATTATTGAGTTTGCCATTTTGCGCCAAAGCGAGGGCCTCACGCCGCTCCAAGCCGCTATCGAGGGCGCAGTGTCGCGCTTACGGCCTATTTTGATGACCTCGTTTGCGTTCATTGCGGGCTTGATTCCGCTCATGCTGGCCTCGGGCGCGGGAGCCATCGGCAATCGCACCATTGGTACGGCGGCGGCAGGGGGGATGTTTGTCGGAACACTCTTTGGTGTCGTAGTTGTGCCAGGTCTTTATGTCATTTTTGCGAGTATTGGCAAAAAGAAAAAAACAAAACAACCCATTCAAGCACCTATCGAAGCCTAAATCTGTGAAAAGTATTCTCAAAATGAAAACAATGCCGATTCGTTATTCGCTGATTACCAGTATTTTATTCGTTCTCTATTTGGGTGGCTGCAAAGCCCCCTCCACTGTGCTCAAAACCAACCCAATTCCTGCACTCCCAACGCAATTTGTGAGTCAAACTGCGGGTAGCAGTAGTGCAGAAATATCGTGGCGCGGCTTTTTTCGAGACTCGTTACTCATCGCCTTGATTGACACGGCCTTGGCCAACAACCTCGACTTGCTCAAAATGCAGCAACGCCTCGCCGTAGCAGATGCCCATATTTTACGGGCGGGCGGTCAATTGCGTCCTTTTGTGACGGGCGGGGCCAACGTAGGCTTGCGACGTTTTGGTAAATACACCATGGACGGTGTCGGAAATTTTGACACCAACTTTTCGAGCAACATCAGCGAGTCGCAGCGTGTGCCAGAATACCTGCCCGATTTCTTTTGGGGTGTTCAAAGCTCGTGGGAAATAGACATTTACAAAAAACTCCGCAACCGACGCGAAGCTGCTGTTGCCCGTTATTTAGCTACTGTTGAAGGACGTAATTTTTTGATTACCAATCTCATAGCTGACATCGCCAACACCTACTACGACCTCATCGCTGCCGATTTAGAGCTGGATTTTGTGCGCGAAACAACCACCCTCCAACGCAACCAATTGGACATCATTCGGCTTGAAAAAGAAGCCGGACGCAGCACGGAGCTGGTCGTGCAGCAGTTTGAGGCGCAGTTGCTCAACACTCAAACGTTGGAAAAAGAACTCCTCCAACAGATTACGTTTGATGAAAACCGTATCAACTTCTTATTGGGACGTTTTCCCCAACCTGTTCAGCGGACCAAAACCACTTTTTTGCAGCTACAACCGTTTCCAGTTGCAACGGGTTTGCCTTCTGATTTGCTTCGCAACCGCCCCGACATCCGTCAGGCCGAACTGGAAGTAGTAGCCGCCAAAGCCGACG
>JALOLW010000317.1 GCA_025455795.1 Spirosomataceae bacterium | reverse complement strand
GCGAAATTAGGCAGAAAATCTGATTTGAGGGTACGCTTGCGCTATTAAGTGTCACAACAATTTATGCTTTGATTTCTTCCCATTGTAATTTTTCAATTTTTTTGTCTTGTTTTGAAAAGTTGAGACCAATACCTATGCAGGTTTTTCCTTGATACAAATAAGGTTGCAGATACCCCCGTTCTTTGATTTGCAGAAGTGCTTCGCTTGCCGAACCATCAAGTTTGAATTCAAAAGCATAGACGTACTTTTCTACCTGTACAATAGCATCAGCACGGCCATCAGCCGTCTGAACTTGACTCTCTGCGTATATCCCTAACAGCCTAAACGTCAAATGAACCAGCGCATGATAGTAATGCTCGTTTTCGCGCTGCCAAATTTCATACGGAATAGACTTAAAAACTGTGTTGAAGATACTTTCGACTTTGGAAAAATTGGCTATTTGCAAGGCATCACGCATTTCGAAGGCAAGTACTTTGATGGAGCGAAAACGGTTATGAGCGTAGGCGTTGGTCAATCTTTCGATATACGACTGTCGAACTTCCTCATTGGGGTAGCCCAAAAGAAGCATGTCATCGTCTGACTTATATTGTTTGATGGTCAAATAGCCCGTCTGAAACATGAGTGGAATCAGTTGGAGATTTTCTAAATCATACGCCTCCAAATCACTTCGGCTCACCAGTGTATCTTCAAATTCATATAACTCATGATTTTTGGATAGTTCTATCAAAAAATAAGGTGTTCCTGTCTCAAACCAGTAGTTTGTGAACTGTCCATTACTGACAAAAAAACTGAGCAATGAAAACGGGTTATAGACGGACGTTTGACCGTCCCAAGTATAGCCGTTATACCATTTTTTGATTTTTTGTTCATCGTAGATTTCAAGTTCTGGGGCAAAATACGTTTCCAATTCGGTCTGTGTAATACCACAAATACTGCTAAATTGGCTTCCGATGGTTAAATCGCGGAGGTTGTTGAGATCAGAGAAGATACTGACTTTTGAAAATTTAGAAACGCCCGTGAGCAGAACAAGTTGGAGGAAAGGGTCAGCATCTTTGAGAACCGAGTAAAATGCTTTGAGAATATCACGGTTTTCGAGGGCTTTTGGTATGTCTTTTTCTAAAAAATCAATGATTGGTTTGTCGTATTCGTCTATCAATACCACTACTTTGCCATATTGTGAAGAAAGTCTCTCAATAAGCTCCCGAAATTTACTACTATTGGCACTTTCTTGTAAAACGATTCCGTACTTGTGAGCAACGTCTATTAAACAATCTTCGATGGCTTTGTAAAGCCCCTTTTCTTTATGTCCAATGTTACTAAACGAAATTTTGATGACGGGGTTCGTTTGGGTCCAATCCCATTTATCGGTAATATAAAGCCCATCAAACAACGCCCTGCGCCCTCGATATAAATATTCTATCGTACTGATTAGCAACGATTTGCCAAACCTACGAGGCCGTGATAAAAAATAATGTTTTCCCTGATTGATGAGCGATGCAATATGATGGGTTTTGTCCACATAGAGATACCCCCCTGTCCGAACTTCAGAGAAATCTTGTATGCCAACGGGGTATTTACGCATGTTTTGTGCAATAGTTTCTCCAAAAATACAACATCTTTTTGGAATCAGTCCGTTGATACTACCTAAAATTCCGTAGCGTATAAGTAAACGTCAGCAGGTAGTAGCGGGTCAAAACGCGCGTTTGGAGGTCTTCAATGTAGGTTTCGGTGATGCTACGACTGATGCTGTTGTTTTGCCCCAAGACATCAAAAGTACTTAGCTTGAGTTCACCCGCTTGATTTTTCAAGAACTTCTGTCCGATGGAGGCATTCCAAAGCGTAAAGTTGAGGTTGAAATCCTGCCCCAAACCCCGGTAAAAGGTGTTGGACACGTTGGAATTGATAAAAAAGCCTTTCTTGGTGAGCCAATTGATACGGAAGTTGGTATTTTGAAAATAAAACGTCCCGTCAAGGGCAGGTTGCAGCGAGTTTTTGACGGCGTTGTAGTTGGCGTTGGTCGAAAGCGTAAAATCGAGCCGCTCACTGATGTTGCTACTCAACACCAGCCCCCCGTTAATACTGCGAGTGTTGGCGGTGTTTTGGGCGTTGTTGATGAGTCCAATCGTGCGCGTGTAGCCCGTGCCAACGTTGAAATTAAGGTTGCTTTTGAGGGCTTTGACGGGCAGGCCATACGTCAAAAACGAGCGGATGTTCCAGTTGCCATTGACATTCACTGGCTGCGAAAACTGCGAACCTGTGCGAAGTGCAAAACCCAAAATCGTGGTATCTTTGGTAGCAATGTAGGTGGCATTGCTGATGTTGTTTTTGATGTACGAACCCGCAATGTTGAAAAAGAAACTACTACCCTTCTGGACGTTGGTAAGGCCATAGCGGGTCGAAAAGTTGTGGTTGTATTCTTGCTTCAAATTGGGATTGCCCGCGCTCAAAAACAGCGGATTGTTGTTGTTTACCACATTTTGCAACTGCGTGATGGTGGGCGCGTTGGTGTTGGTACGATAAAACAACTGAAAACTGCGTCCATCTTTCCCCCGATACATGATCATGGCCGAGGGGAGAATATTGTCGAAGGTACGGCGTACTTCAAACTGATTGGGATAGAGCTGATTGCCCTGTAAAATGGCGTTTTGGTAGTTGATTTCACTGCCAATGGTGGTGCTTTTGATACGCAAGCGATAGCCTACTCCCGCTCGTTGGGTGATATACGTGTTGTCAAACTCGTTGGAAAGCCGCAAATCAGGAACACTGTACTCGCTGGTCGCTTTGTTGTAATTGTAAGTGTCGCGGTCGGAATAGTTTTTGGTGTAAGACGGCGTATAGTTGAGTTGTAGCTGCCCTCTACGGCCTATGTTTTCCGTAAAAGACACATTACTTGATACGGTGTAATTGTGGCTGGCGGTATAAGTTCTTTGGTCAATCGTTTGGAGTGAATCGGCGGTTCTGCGACCAAAAAACTGTGAAGTTGAAAGTTGGCTTGACTCTCCGTTGCGGTCGTTGATGCTGGTGTTGAGGCCAATCGAAATGGTACGGCCTACTTTGGCAAAACGATGCCGCCACAAGAGCGAATTGCCAAAATTGAGGCCGTTGTTGCCCGATTGATTTTTGTTGTCGGTTTGGTTCAACTTTCTCGTGCCGAGGGTGTTGAGTCCAAGCACAGTGCTGTAAGCGGTGTTGTCTTGAAAACTCAGCCTCGGCGTGATAATGAGCGAGTTGCGGGTATTGATGGTGTATTCGAGGCGGGCGTTTAGGCGGTGATTATCGTTGCGATTGGAGCGAAAACTGCTTTCGTCATAGACTTGCCCCGTGCCGTTGGTAGAGAAAAAAGTCCTGGCCAAATCGCTGTCGGTGGTATTTTGGGCGTCGTTGAAAAAATAGCTGCCCGTTACTTTCCACTTTTTACCCCAGTTATCGGAATAGTTGAAGCCGAGCGCGTGGGTTTGACTGATGCCGCCTTGTTGGCCTACCATGAAATTATCGGCGTTGTTACCGCCACGGCCACCTCGGTCGCCACCGCCGCCCATACCACCACGACCGCCACCACCGCCGCCAAAACTCTGACGGTTGCCGCCACCTCCTCCCTGTCCGCCACTGCCTCCCAATACCCCCAAAAGGTCTTCATTCGCAAAGTTTTGAATATTGATGTTGTTGGACATGCCAATCAGCGACAGGCGCGTGTCTTTCTTGAAATAATTGGTACTCCCCCCCGCCGAGTAGCGACCGTCGGTGCCTGCGCCCGCGTAAAGTTTGCCAAACTGTCCGTTGTTGCGGTCGCCGCGTGTCACGATGTTGATGGTCTTGGTGGTTTGGCCGTCGTTGAAACCCGTAAACTGCGCTTGGTCGCTAAGGCGGTCAAACACCTGAATTTTGTCCACCACTTCGGCGGGCAAGTTGCGAAGGGCGAGGGTAGCATCATCGCCAAAAAACTCACGTCCGTCCACCGTCACGCGCTGCACCACTTCACCTTGAGCCTTCACTTGACCGTTTTCGATGACAATGTTGGGCATTTTTTCAATCAAGTCTTCGGTAGTGGCGTCGCGGTTGGTTTTGAAAGCACTGGCGTTGTACTGCACGGTATCCCCTTTCATTTCGACGCGATTGCCCACGCCTTTGACGGTCACATCTTTGAGCAAAGTGGCATCCGGAATCAAGAAAATCGTACCGAGCAGCGGTGGCTGACGGCGCAAATTGATGCGTCGCTCCACGGTAGTATAACCCAAAAACGACACCCGCACGCGATAGCCTGCCGAAGGTACATTTTTAACCAAAAACTCTCCTTTGACATCTGCTACCGTGCCATAGCGGAGGGTAGAGTCGGCGTTGTTGAGAAGCAAGACCGTTGCGCCCACGAGGGCAGTACTGTCGTTGGCATCCAAAATTTTGCCTTTTACTTCTAAGTTTTGGGCGTGGAGGTGAGCAGCGATAAAAGTGAAGAAGACACAAAAAAATACAATCGGGCGTTTCATGGAGTCAGTGGTTTTGGAGGCTTTGACTGTAAAAATGAGGCAAAGTTTACTCAAAAACTACCGAAAAGCGATGAAATACCCGATTGCAACGATTAGTCAGAGCAGATTGACCGATGAGTGAGTATCCTATACATTGTTCGGCAGCGGGTGCGTGTAGCCTGTACGGTAAGGGCGTTGGAGCAAGGCAGTCGCTTCGGTATCGCCCACGACTTCGTGCTTTTTGGGGTCATACACAAGCGGGCGGCCATTAAGTTGCATCGAAATATTGGCCAAAATACAACTTGCCGTTGAGATATGTCCTTCTTCAATGTCGGCTACCGGACGCCCTTTGGTCTCGATGGCTTTGACCAAATCCAACATATGCAAGCGCGTGGCGGGGGCGGCGTTGAGTTCGATACGCTCTTCGGTGATGTCTTCGGGATATTTTTCTTTTTCATAGACCACATCCTTGTGGATTTTCTCGGCCTTACTGTCGGTCGGGATGAAGTCATAGCGCATGGTACTGCCCCAAAGTGTCCCTTTTTCGCCATAGATGGCAAACGACCACGGATAATCGGGATTGACGGGAGTGCCCCAAGTCCGGTGCTGCCACACGCAGTTGAGGCCATCGTACTCAAATACCGCCGTTTGGGTATCAGCAATGTTGGATTTACCTTCTTTCTGCACATAAATTCCGCCCGT
>JALOLW010000316.1 GCA_025455795.1 Spirosomataceae bacterium | reverse complement strand
ATGTTTCGGGACGGGATGAGGTTAGCGGCTCAAATACAGGTTTCGCTCCGAATATACCTTTTGGAAGAAGTCATCGCTCAAATCGTCAATGAAATAAATGCCCTCGCCCGTGGATTTCATTTCGGGGCCGAGTTCTTTGTTTACATTCGGGAATTTGTTGAACGAAAACACGGGGTATTTGATGGCGTAGCCTTTCTTCACGGGATTGTAGGTAAAGTCCGACACTTTTTTGTCGCCGAGCATAAACTTGGTGGCGTAGTTGACGTAAGGTTCTTGGTAAGCCTTGCAGATAAATGGTACCGTGCGGCTGGCGCGGGGGTTGGCCTCGATGACATACACCACGCCGTCTTTGACCGCAAACTGAATGTTTATCAGCCCCTTCACCTTCATCGCTTTGGCTACTTTGAGCGTGATTTCTTCGATTTGGCGGATTTCGTCTTCGCTCAAGTCAAAAGGTGGTAGTGTGGCGTGGGAGTCGCCCGAGTGAATGCCCGCAGGCTCGATGTGTTCCATGACCCCGATGATGTAGGCATCCTCACCGTCGCAGATGGCGTCGGCTTCGGCTTCGATGGCGTTTTCGAGGTAGTGGTCGAGCAAGATGTTATTGTCGGGAATATCGTTCAAGATTTTGACCACGTGTTGCTCCAATTCCTGTTCGTTGATGACAATTTTCATGCTTTGTCCGCCCAATACGTAGCTGGGACGAACCAACAGCGGAAAACCGAGGGCTTTGCCCATTTCCGCAGCGGCGTCAGCAGTGCGCACCGTGTCAAACTTAGGGTACGGAATCTCCAAATCGCGCAAGAGAGCTGAGAAGCGGCCACGGTCTTCGGCCAAATCAAGGGTATCAAAACTGCTACCGATGATTTTGATACCGTATTGGTGGAGTTTTTCGGCAATTTTGAGGGCTGTTTGTCCCCCCAACTGCACGATGACCCCCTCAGCTTTTTCGTGCATCACGATGGCGTGGACGTGTTCCCAAAACACAGGTTCAAAGTACAGTTTATCCGAAATATCGGGGTCGGTCGAGACGGTTTCGGGGTTACAATTAATCATAATCGTCTCGTAACCAGCTTCTTTGGCCGCCAATACCCCATGTACACAAGAGTAATCAAACTCAATGCCCTGCCCGATGCGGTTAGGCCCCGAGCCAAGCACTACCACTTTACGGCGGTCAGAGACGAGGGATTCATTGGCCGAAGCCCCCAACCCCCCGAAGGGGGCTTCAATCCCGCTGTGAACTCCCCCACTGGGGGCGGGGGGGGCTGTGTTAAACGTCGAATAATAAAACGGTGTTTTGGCTTCAAACTCTGCCGCGCAGGTATCTACACACTTAAACACGCGCTTGATGTGGTGCTGCTGGCGAAACTTATACACCCGGCTTTCTTTGACCCCCAACAGATGCGCTATTTGGCGGTCGGCGTAGCCTTTTTGCTTGGCGGTCAGTACCAACGACGGCGGAATGTCTTCTAAATCGTACCGTTGTATTTCTTTTTCCAGCTCTACCAATTCCTCGACTTGGTGCAAAAACCAAGGGTCTATTTTGGTCAAGTTTTGGATAGTTTTGAACGAAAGTCCTACTTTGAACGCATCGTAGATATGGAACAGGCGATTCCAAGTTGGGTTTTTCAAGCTATACTTAATCGCCTCTACGTCGGTGAGTTCTTTGCCGTCGGCGCCAAGGCCATTGCGGCGAATTTCGAGACTTTGGCAGGCTTTTTGGAGGGCTTCTTGGAAATTTCGCCCAATGCCCATGGCCTCACCCACCGATTTCATCTGCAAGCCCAACGACTTGTCGGCACCTGGGAATTTCTCAAAGTTCCAACGGGGTATTTTGACAATTACGTAGTCAATCGTCGGTTCAAAAAATGCCGACGTGCTACCCGTTATGGGGTTGATGAGTTCGTCGAGGTTGTAGCCAATCGCCATTTTGGCCGAAATTTTGGCAATCGGATAGCCCGTAGCCTTAGAAGCCAACGCCGACGAGCGCGACACGCGCGGGTTGATTTCGATAACGATGATTTCGTCGGTTTCGGGATTGACCGAGAACTGAATGTTACAGCCCCCCGCAAACTTCCCAATGGCGTTCATGGCCGTGATGGCTTGGTCACGCATTTTTTGGTAAAGCGTATCGGGCAAAGTAAGGGCGGGGGCTACCGTCACGCTGTCGCCCGTGTGGATGCCCATCGGGTCGAAGTTTTCGATAGAGCAGACGATGATGAAGTTGCCGAGGCCGTCGCGCAGGAGTTCGAGTTCGTATTCTTTCCAACCCATCACACTCTGCTCGACCAGTACTTCATGTACTGGCGAGGCTTGCAGGCCGTGTTGGAGGGCTTTGTCAAAATCTTCAGCTTTATCTACGAAGCCACCGCCCGTGCCGCCCAACGTAAACGACGGGCGAATCACCAACGGGAAACCAATTTCTTGGGCGATTTCTTTGCCTTCCAAAAACGACTTGGCCGTGCGTCCTTTGCAGACTTGCCCGCCGATTTCGAGCATTTTGAGGCGAAATTTCTCGCGGTCTTCGGTGGTTTCGATGGCTTTAATGTCCACCCCGATGATTTGGACTCCGTATTTTTTCCAAATGCCCGCTTTGTCGCAGTCAATGGCCAAATTCAACGCCGTTTGGCCACCCATCGTTGGCAAAACCGCATCCACCTTGTGTTTTTCTAAAATCTCAACGATGTATTTTTTCTCCAAAGGTTTGAGATAAACGTGGTCAGCGTTCATCGGGTCAGTCATAATGGTGGCAGGGTTGGAGTTGATGAGAATGACCTCAATGCCCTCTTCGCGCAGCGACCGCGCCGCTTGTGAACCAGAATAATCAAACTCGCAGGCTTGACCGATAATGATGGGACCAGAACCAATAATGAGAACGGAATTGATGTTGGGATTTTTAGGCATTGTGGCAGATTAACAGATGGGTATGTTCAAAAATTGTGCAAAAATAATAGGTCAAGGTGGTTTGACCTAACAAATTGAGGATTAATAAGGGTGTACTTTATTACGAAAGTCTCGTTAAAATCAGCTCTTTGAGCTTACGAAGTACAAAGACAATCTGAAGAAGGTCATCGTATTTATCGGCATCAAACTCTGGGCTTTGGCAGTAAGTCTTGCCCACAAGCGTACAAAACTTCCAACGACTTCCAAAAAGATAACTACCGTAGATGGGTTGATTGTCTTTGTTGAGTTCTTGAGCAATCAACATTGCCGTGAGCATTTGCGCTTCGGGGTCTTTGTCATCTCCGCGACCTTTTTTATACTCTTGCAAGAAAAAATACGGATGTGTAGGGGTATGAAACGGCAGAGGTGTTGCTACCAAGCAATCTACCACTACTGACAAGAAATAGGATTCAATTTGGGCAGCTATAGGGCGTTCATAAAAAACCTTAATCTTGCCTTTGGTATCAATGTCAGCAATGAAAAACAAAAACCCAATCAATTTGACTTTCAGCTCTTCTTCATTCCAATAGTTGCCATCCACTTGCACTTTTTCAAAGATAGCATCTAGTAAGTCTATTTCTTTAGGTTGAAGCTGATACGAAGCACTGAGCCAATGTTGCAAAACATCACATTGTTCGGCAACTTCAATATTAAAATTTTGCGCCAGTTCGCTCAACCCAAAACTATCCCGCTTCCGTCTTTCCATTTGAATACATTGTTTATTCTTCCACAAAGATATGTACAAAGGCTCAACATTCTTCAATCAAACTTTCAGCAACAGTTTCCCGAAGTTTTGACCCGTGTAAAGTTTGAGGAGTGTAGCAGGGAAATTTTCGAGACCTTCATAGACATCTTCGCGGGTGTGCATCTGCCCCGCGTGGATCCACGCGCTGATGTCATTGATGCCCTCGGCGTAGCGATTGAAATAGTCGAACACTATCACGCCCGTGATGTAGCCGCGGGCTGTCACGATTTTCATGTAGTTGCGCGGGCCGTGCGGGTCGGTGCTGTTGTACTGCGAAATACTCCCGCACAGCACTACCCGTGCGCCCCAAGCCAAGTGGGAGAGGGCGTCGTCGAGGATGTCGCCACCCACGTTGTCATAAAATACATTGACTTTGTCGGGGCAGGTGTAACGAATGCCTTCTAAGACATTTTCATTTTTGTAGTCTATGGCTGCGTCAAAACCCATTTCTTCGGTCAGAAATCGGCATTTATCGGGGCCACCCGCAATCCCTACCACGCGGCAGCCTTTGATTTTGGCGATTTGACCCACGGTCGTACCCACAATACCCGCCGCGCCCGAAATCAGTACCGTTTCGCCCGCTTGGGGTTTGCCTTTGTCGAGCAGACCAAAGTAGGCGGTCATGCCGGGCATACCCAATACCCCTAAATGCCACGACAGTGGGCCTTTGGCAAGGTCTGCTTTGACAATACCCGCCCCGTCGCTGAGGGCGTACTGCTGCGCGCCCAACAAGCCCCAAACCGATTCACCCACTTGAAAATCAGGGTGTTTTGATTCGATAATTTGCCCCGCCGAAAACGTCCGAATCACTTCTCCTATCTGGATACCACGAATGTAAGTAGTGCCGGGATTCATCCAGCCACGGATGGCAGGGTCGAGAGAAATAATTTCGTTTTTGACCAAAAATTGCCCATCTTGCAGCGCGGGAACGGGTGCTGTTTGGAGGGTCATGTCGCTTTCTTTGACCATTCCTTGCGGGTGTGCGGCCAACGCGACGAGGGTGTTGGAGAGTGTCATGGATTGGGGAGTGTCGTTTTGTGTAAAGAAGCCCAAAGATAAAAATCTTCGGAACTATTAACTAATGGAAGCAAAAGCAGGAAACAGATGTCAGATACCTCCAAGAGACCGATATTCCAACGCAGATTTTGACCGCACGGGCGGCCCCGTCGAACCAGTGACCTTTGGGTTATGAAACCAAAAAAGCCCCTGAAAATCAGAGGCTTTTGATTTGTAGCAGGAACAGGATCGCACGGGTGGCCCCGTCGAACCTGTGACCTTTGGGTTATGAAACCAAAAAAGCCCCTGAAAATCAGAGGCTTTTGATTTGTAGCGGGAACAGGACCGCACGGGCGGCCCCGTCGAACCTGTGACCTTTGGGTTATGAAACCAAAAAAGCCCCTGAAAATCAGAGGCTTTTGATTTGTAGCGGGAACAGGACTCGAACCTGTGACCTTTGGGTTATGCTTACTACTACAACTTT
>JALOLW010000315.1 GCA_025455795.1 Spirosomataceae bacterium | reverse complement strand
GCACCCGTCATCAGTAGCCAAAAACAAATTACTTGTTCAGGCCAACCCGTCGTATTGAAAGCCACAGGCTGCGAGGGGATAGTCACTTGGTCCAACAAAAAAACGGGAACTTCCATCACCGTTAGCCCAAGCGAAACAACCACTTACACGGCTCATTGTGAGAAAGATGGCTGTAAAAGTGCCGTTTCCAACGAACTCAAAATCACGGTCAATATTCCCGCTACGCCTTCGGTCAAGGCCAGCAAAACGAGTGTCTGCTACGGCGAGGCAGTCAAGCTGACAGTGAGCGGATGTCCTGGCGAAGTCATTTGGTCCAACAATCAGATGGGTCCAGAAATCACCGTCAATCCACTCGTCACCACGGCCTATACCGCTACTTGTCGGAGTGAGGGTTGCGTGAGTTGTTTTGCCGACGAAATTATTATCAAAGTTCTCAACGCTCCCCCCGCCGTCAGTGCGAGTGCTTCGGCAGTATGCCCCGACGAAAGCGTGGTGCTGTCGGCCAACGCGGTAAGCTGCGCAGGAACGCTCAAATGGTCCAACGGTGCCACGGGTAGCAGCATCACGGTCAAGCCCCAAAGTACCCAAACTTACACCGCCACTTGCGAAACTCCCACCTGTATTGCCCTCAGTAGCAGCGTGCAGGTGAGTGTAGCCCCGCCGCCACCACCCGTCGTCAAATCTTCGAGAAGTGTCATTTGCAACGGTGAAAGCCTTACCCTCACTGCCGAAAATTGCAGCGGTACGGTCAAATGGAACAACGGGCAAACGGGCAACAGTATCGTTTTAAAGCCCAGTCAAACAGCCTCATATCGAGCAACTTGTGTCAGAAATGGTTGCGAAAGTACGACATCCGAAGCCCTCGTTGTGAACGTAGGCGGTGCTATTCCAGCAACACCTTCTGTCAAAAACAACCTAACCAATACGTGTCCCTTTCAAACGGTGGATTTGTCGGCGGCGATTCAAAACCGCGTGATAGGGTTGTTTTACGAAGCACACACGGGCAATACGCCCGACTCGCCCGAAGTGGCCTCCGTCGGCTCGGTGAGCCAAAATGGCAGTTATTTTATCTTTGCCCGCAACGACATTGGCTGTTTTAGCCTTCCCGCCGAAGTCAAAGTCACGATTCAGACTTGTGACAACGGCCTCCCTCCCTGCATCACCAATCCCGCCACGGCGAAGATTGTGAAAGCCGAAAAAACAACTTCGGGCAACTATTTCTTGCAAAGTCAAGTAGGAGGCGTAGCCAAAACGGGTCAATGGGCCACGAGTGGGAGCGGAAGTTTCAGCAACGTGGTCGGATTGAGCACCGTTTATACACCATCGGACGAAGACCGCAAGGCAGGTGTAATCACGGTGGCGTTTTCGACCGAAGACCCCGACAACGGGGGCCCTTGTAAGGCAGGGACGACTACCCAAAATATGAGCATCGAAGCCTTGGCCGAAAAGCCCAAAGAAGCCGTAGGATTGACCAAAACAGTCATCAATTTTGTCAAATTGGACGGCCGTCGCTTCCAAGTGACCTACAAGATGCAACTGTCCAACATGGGTAACAACGACCTGGCTGAGGTGCAATTGACGGATAGTTTAGACCGTACTTTCAAAAATGGTGCGATTATTGCAAGTAAGCCTATTGTCAAGGTATTTTTTAACAATTCGACCACCGAAGCGAAAGAAATGGCCGATACCACTTTCACGGGTCAAAACGGAAAATATGATTTGCTGGTGCCCGAGTATGCGGTGCTACCCAAAGGCCAAAACCTCAGCGTTGAGCTGACAGTGACGGTCAACGCCGCCCCATCAAGTGACACGATTTTTTACAATCGGGCTTTTGTACGGGCGTTGGATGTCAATGGAAATATGTGTGAGGATTTGTCGGACAATGCCCAAACCCCCGACGCCAATGGCAACGGTGACGCCGCCGACGACAGCAATCCCACCCCAATTTCTATCAACGGTTTTGGGGGAAGTGCTGAGAAAGACCTGTTTATTCCAGAGGGTTTTTCACCCAACGGCGACGGCATCAACGACGCATTTGTGATTCGTAAACCCAATACGCTCAGGCTGTCTTTGGAAATTTACAATCGTTTGGGAGGACTGGTGTATCGAAATGAGGACTATAAAAACGAATGGAAGGGAGAAGGAAGTACACGCACACCTCTGCCCGCTGGTACCTATTTTTACGTGGTGCGCACCAACGACGGACGCGAATTTTCAAGATTTTTGACCTTGGGTCGTTAATAGATATGAAGCATGAAAAACATGTATAAACTCAAAAATTTCGGCTTGGCCATGCTGTTGGCGGTAGCATCGGTGGCACAAACCCCCGTGAAAGAGACGGTATTGCAGCAAGCGCAGCGGCAGTTTGATTCCCAAAAATACGCCAACGCCGTTACGCTTTACGCAGAGGCGTTGGAGGGAGGGAGTCTTAGCGTACAGCAACGCCGACAGGCCGACCTCAACGTGGGTTATGCTTATCTTCAACTCGGCGACAACGCCAAATCTGAAGAAGCCTACCGACGTGCCATCACGGGCGAACCACTAACGGGTGGGGCGATTAGTCACTATTTACACTTTGCCAAAGTGTTGGGCAACAACGGTAAAATGAACGAGTCGCAAGAGTATTATGACCGCTACCAAGCGGCTAAACTTGCCGAATCTAAAAACGCCCAAAGTGCGCAAACCCTCACCAAACGCAAAATCAGCTATCGGGTGGATTATTTGGGTATCAACACCCCCAACGCTGAGTTTAGTCCTATGTACTTCCGCGATGGCTTGGTTTATGTAGCAGGCAAAAATAGTACGTCCTCCGAAAGCCCTGAAAAAGGTTTCTTGGATTTGTACTACGCCCCCAGCCCCTCAAACATCAAATCGGTGGCCGTGGACAATGACGGCAATCCCCTCGGAGGCAATCAAAGCACCCGCGCAAGCCGCACGTCGGGTATGGGCCGCCGCCTCGGCGACGACGCCTACACCCGTCCTACCTCCAACGACTCCCGCACCGTGGGCAGCTACGACGGCTACGGGCTGGCTACGCCCTCAACCAATGACAATGCCAGTGCCGCTACTCCCAACGCGCCAGGGCCATTTAGCAAAGAACTCAACACGCGCTTTCACGAAGGCCCCGTCACGTTTAGTGCCGACGGCTCACAAATTATTTTCACCCGCAACAACTTTAACGAAGGGCAAAAAGGGAAAAGCGAAGACAACAACATCAAGCTAAAACTGTACTCAGCCAACTGGGGCAATGGCGACTGGGTCAATGTGCAAGAACTGCCTTTCAATAGTGATGAGTACTCGACCGCCCACCCTTCGTTGAGCAAAGATGGCTCACTTCTGTATTTTGTGTCAGATGCCCCCAAAGGCTACGGTGGCAAGGATTTGTACGTGTCGCGCTGGGAAGGAGGGCGCTGGGCCACCCCCATCAACCTCGGCAAAGAAATCAATACCCGCTCCGATGAAGTGTTTCCGTTTATAGATGCCCGTGGCAACTTGTATTTTTCGTCGGCAGGCCGCAAAGGTGGGCTCGGTGGATTGGATTTGTACTACGCTATTTTGAGCAAAGATGGCACCAAAGTCATCGAAGTGCTGCACTTAGATACACCGCTCAACTCCAAAGCCGATGATTTTGGTATTGTCACCGACGAAGACCGCTCAATAGGGTATTTTAGCAGCAACCGCCGCGAAGAAAACGACGACATTTATCGTTTCACCCGCGAGAGTTCATTGTACGAATGTCGGGAACTACTGCTGCGCGTTTATGACAACGAAACGGGGCAGTCTATTGATAGCACTACCATCTTGGTACGCTCAAAAATGGCGGGAGATACCACCAAAACCGCCCTTCAAGCCGATGAAAACGGCTGGGCAAAGCTATGTTTGGCCGCCAACAATGACTTTATTTTTACGGTATCAAAACAAGGTTTTCTCGAAAATACCATCGGACTTTCTACGCGCAATCTCAGCGAAGACAAACCTACGCGCTTGGAAATGGCCCTGATGAAGCCTATCATTCAGGAACTTGTGCTTCCAGATAGCCTGCTGGCTGCCTCCGAAAAACCTAAAAAAGACACCGTCGTAACCTTGCGCAAGTCGCACGTGCGTGGGGTGGTACGCACCGAAACCGACCGCACACCTATTGAAGGCGTACTGGTCAAACTTCGCAACGAGTGTACCAAAAAAATCTACACTGCCACCACCGACGCCGAGGGTCGCTATGATTTTGAGATTGAGGAAGGCTGCGACTACACATTGATTTATGCCAAAGCCTCTTACGGCACCAATACCGTCAAAATCAAGAAATTACCCAAGAAAACCCCGCCCAAATTGGTGTCAAACGAAGTAGCGCTCCTCAAGAAGGGAGACGTGGTGACGCTGGACAACATCTACCACGACCAAGGTGAAAAAAGCCTGCGCCCCGATGCCAAACGCGAACTGGACAATTTGGTGATGACGATGCGGAAGTACCCTTCGCTCCGCGTAGAGATTTTTTCGCATACCGACAGCCGAGGCGAAGCGGCAGCCAATAAAGTCGTTTCCCAAAAACGTGCTCAGTCAGTAGTAGATTATTTGGCCTCCAAAGGCGTAGCACGCACCCGCATGAAAGCCACCGGCATGGGTGAAAGTACCCCCGTCAACGGCTGCGTAGATGGTGTGATTTGTACCGAAGCTGAATACCAACGCAACCGTCGCACCGAATTTAAAGTTCTCGAAATTAGGTAGTTGATGGTTAGTGTTACCTCGCATTTTTGACCCAGACCACCTTGCCATTGACTTCATCTGTCAATAAATAAAGTCTGCCAGACGGGCTTTGGACGACCTTTCTTGCCCGCACGCGATCGTTGGCAAATAGTTCTTCGGCTTGTACGATGTTCTCGCCATTGACCGTCATCCTCCAAAGACTCCCTCTCGACAATCTGGGTACGAGCAAGTTGTTTTTCCAAGTCGGGAATTCACTCCCTGTGTAAAACATCAGTCCAGTTGGGGCTACTGTATTCATCCAAGCCCAGCTTGGGGCAGTGTATTTTGCGCCTTCGATGGGTGATGGTTTAAATTCCGCAAAACGATATTGTCCAGCCGTGAGCATGGGCCAACAGATGGCTTTGACAAAAAGAAATGATCAACAAAAAGCCTAAGATTGTTTTCATGAATTTTGAGTTTTGTTTTGAATGATGCACAAAAGTCAA
>JALOLW010000314.1 GCA_025455795.1 Spirosomataceae bacterium | reverse complement strand
CGGGCGCGTACACCCACGCGGGGCCAGAGATAGGCGTGGCGAGTACCAAGGCGTTTACGGCGCAAGTGACGGTGTTGACGCTCATGGCAATTGCCGTTGCCAAAAAGCGGGGGACGATTTCAGAAGAATTGTACCGTCGTTTGTTGATTGAGTTGGAAAACATTCCCCAAAAAGTAGAGCAGGTACTCAAAGCCGCCGACAAAATCAAAGAAATCGCCTACATCTTTACGTATGCGCGCAATTTCATCTATTTGGGGCGTGGGCTTAACTTTCCCGTGGCATTGGAAGGGGCATTGAAGCTCAAAGAAATTTCGTACATCCACGCCGAAGGCTACCCTGCTGCTGAGATGAAACACGGTCCCATCGCGCTCATTGATGAAGATATGCCAGTAGTATTCATGGCGACCAAAGATAGTTCTTACGAAAAGGTAGTATCCAATATCCAAGAAGTCAAAGCTCGGAAAGGGCGCGTCATCGCCATCGTAACCGAAGGCGACAAACTCATTTCTGGCATGGTAGATTTTGTGATTGAGATTCCCAAAACGCACGAAATCTTGATGCCGTTGTTGTCGGTGATTCCGCAGCAGTTGCTGTCGTACTACATTGCGGTCATGCGGGGGAGAAACGTAGATCAGCCGCGAAACTTGGCGAAATCTGTGACGGTAGAATAAACGAAAAAGACGGGCTTGCCCGTCTTTTTCGTTACAATACTTTCTTCACCATTTCTTGAGCCTTGTCCCAGTCAGCCTTTATTTTTTCGATGTTTGCCTTGATTTCTTTTTGAACTTCGAGCATTTGGTCGGGCGAGAGGTCGGGGGCGGGTTTGTGGTCGTGTTGATGCCCACCGTCGCCGTGGTCGTGATGCTCGTGTGGAAGCCCAGGCACTTCGACAAGGTTTTCCTCCCATTCGTGAAACGCCGCATGCACTCGGTCTAAGGCCGCAATCGTTGAATCAATACTGGCTACGGCTGCCGCGTCGGTCAGTGTTTTTTTCTTTTCAGTGAGGAGTGTTTTGAGCGAGTCAGAAGTTTCGACATGCTCGGCTACGGCTTCTTCTACTTCCATCGCTGCCAAGTGAATTTTGCCCGCCTCTTCCATTTTCGGGTCTTTTTTCTCTTCGCAAGCAGTGAGCAGTAAGCCACTCATTAATAGGCAATAAGCTGCTGATTTATAAAATCGTTTCATTGTTGTAAGGGTTTTTGAATTACAAAAAGTATGGAATATCCAATAACGAATAACTACTTCTTTTGCACTTAATACCGTGATTTATAAATTTTGTTCTATTATTAATTTTACCGCCAAGACGCAAGGACGCTAAGAATGAATGTAAAAAACATAGCGTCTTTGCGCCTTAGCGGTTTAAAATACATGAAATAACTTACAAAACACTGCACTTAATCAGTTCAGCATCGAAACCTGATAGCCTTCTTTGCGGAGGGTTTGGAGGATGCTGTTTTCGGAAGTTTGGGCCACTCGATAACGAACCGAAAGCACCTTTTTTTCTACTTCAATCTGCGACGGAATCACCCCATCTACTGTTTGCAGGACATCATTGAGCTTTTCTACCGACTTCACAGGGCGGTCCAGTTCAAACTGTGCCACGCGCGTACCTCGTATGAGTTCAAACTGCGCTTGGGCCAGTTTGCTTTCTTCTGCCTGAAAATAGCTGTGGGGAATCAAGTTGAGTGTGATGGTCAAGCCAATCGCTACCCAAAAAACACCCTTTTCCAGCCGAGATGCACGGTGAGATTTTCGTAAATACAAATCATAAAAAGACCATATCAACACGCCTAACTGCACAATAATCAGCGGAGTACGGTATTCGGCCAACCAAGTAATAGAAGCCCCGTTGAACAGCACCACCAACAGCGGCAGCCAACAACAGAGTAGATGAACCAATCCTGTGAGACCAATATTTAAGGTAATGGAAATTGCTCTTGCCATGTCTTTTTGCAATGATGTTGCAAAATTACAAACAAATTTTCATCATTAAAAACAAAACAATGACTGCTTTTGACAAAAAACATCCATTACTTTTCAACACACGCTGACTATGCAAAAAATCGCCATGTTAGGCTCAGGATTTATCGGTCGTTTTTATGCTGATTCGATTCACGGACAGCGCAGCCGCGACCGTGTGGTGGCTATTTATGCCCGTAGCGAAGCCAACGCCAAGAAGTTTGCCGAAGATTATCAATGTCCCATTTGGAGTACCAATATAGAGGAAGTCATTGCCCACCCCGACGTGACAATGGTGTGCGTAGCTTTGCCCAACAACCTCCACGAAACTGCCGTGATGCTGTGTGTCAAGCACAAAAAGGCGGTGGTTTCGACCAAACCCCTCGGGCGCAACGCCGAAGAAGCCCTCCGCATGATGCAAGCCGTCGAAGAAGCGGGCGTTTTTGGCGGTTATTTGGAGGATTTGTGCTACACCCCCAAGTTTCTGAAAGCGTTGGATAGTGTCAAAAACGGGGCTTTGGGGCGGATTCTTTGGGCCAAGTCGCGCGAGGCGCACCCTGGGCCGCACAGCAACTGGTTTTGGGACAAAGAACAAGCAGGCGGTGGTTGTATCTTGGATTTGGGCTGCCACTGCGTCGAAATCTCGCGCAACTTTATCGGCAAAGACATTCGTCCCGTGGAAGTGATGTGCTGGGCAGCGACGCAAGTGAAGCCCATCGAAGCCGAAGACCACGCCATCGCGCTCGTCAAATACGAAAACGGGGCGATTGGGCAGTTTGAGGTGAGTTGGACGTTTAGAGGGGGTATGGACCTGCGCGACGAAGTAATGGGAACCGAAGGGACAATTTGGATAAACAATTTCCTACGCACGGGGTTTGAAATGTACAGCAGTGGCAAAGGTGCCGATTACGTGGCCGAAAAAGCCGAAAGTAATTCGGGTTGGCTTTTTCCAGTGGGCGACGAAGTAAACGACTTGGGCTACAACCATATGTTTACGGATATGTTTGACGCCGTCGAAACAGGCCGCGAACCCCTCGAAACTTTTTATGATGGCTACGTGGTCAATGCCGTACTGGATGCCGCCTACAAATCTGCCGAAACCAAGCAGTGGGAACCCGTCGCACTGCCTGTTTGGCGCGGTCAAGAAGGTGTCACACAGGGTATTACGTTGGTAGAATATGACGAGAACCACTACCTAATCAAAGAAGAAATTACCCACGACGGACGGCATAAAATCATTTTGAAAGAAAAGCAATCAGGTGCCATCATCGAAAGAGATTTGTAGCATCTGTATATCGCGTCGGAGACGATTAACCATCTTTTCTCCAAACTAATAACAGTTAACCAATAACAGATAACAGGCTGTTCGAAAATGTCATACTTCAACATAGATTCGGTCAAAGAACGGACTTTTGATGCCATCGTAGTCGGTACGGGTATCAGTGGCGGCTGGGCTGCCAAAGAACTCACGGGCAAGGGCTTGCGCACGCTCGTGCTTGAACGCGGGCGTGACGTGAAGCACGTAGCCGACTACCCCACGGCCATGAAAAACCCCTGGGAGTTTCCGCACTTGGGCCAAGTACCGCTCGACATCAAGCAGAAAAGCCCCGCGTCGAGTGGACACTATATTTTTAGAGAAGATACGCTGCATTTTGTGGTCAAAGACTACGAGCATCCGTTTGTGCAAGAAAAGCCCTTTTCATGGATGCGCGGCTACCAAGTGGGCGGTCGCTCGTTGCTGTGGGCGCGTCAGACGCAGCGGTGGAGTGATTTTGATTTTGAAGGCCCCGCCCGCGACGGCTACGCCATTGATTGGCCGATTCGCTACAAAGACCTCGCGCCTTGGTACAGCTACGTGGAGAAGTTTGCGGGGATTGCGGGCAACAAAGACGGCCTACCGCACTTGCCCGATGGGGAGTTTTTGCCCCCGCACGAAATGAGCTGTATTGAGAAGCATTTTAGTCAGCAAGTAGCCAAGCATTATACTGACCGTCAGGTGATTGTGGGTCGCTGTGCCAATTTGACCAAACCCCAGCCCATTCATTATCAACAGGGGCGCGCCCAATGTCAAAACCGCGTGCTTTGTGAGCGAGGTTGTCCCTATGGCGGGTATTTCAGTACCAATGCCTCGACCCTTCCGTGGGCTGCCAAAACGGGTAAAATGACCCTTCGCCCTCATTCGGTGGTTCATTCCATCATTTATGACGAGCAGAAAGGTCGTGCTACGGGGGTGCGGGTGGTGGATACCATCACCAAAGAAATGACAGAATACTACGCCAAAGTGATTTTTGTGAATGGTTCATCACTCAACTCAACCCTCATTCTGCTCAATTCTACCTCCAACCGCTTTCCAAATGGTTTTGGCAACGACAGCGGTACGCTGGGCAAATACATTGGTTGGCACAACTATCGGGGGCGTGTCACTGCCGACTACGAGGGTTTTTATGACACAAAACAAGAAGGCAAACGCCCCACGGGTAGCTACGTGCCGCGTTTTAGGAATCTTTACAAACAAGAAACCGACTTTCTGCGTGGCTATGCTACCGCCCTACATTCTTCCAAAAAAGGCAATCCTACGCAGGGGCTTTTTGGTGAGGAGCTCAAAGACCAACTCATGCGCCCGTCGGAAGGAGGATGGGAAATAAACGCTGGCATGATGGGCGAAGTGCTCACCAAAGACAGCAACCACGTGCGTCTTCATCCGACACTCAAAGACGACTGGGGCGTGCCACAACTCATCATGTCGGCAGATTTTGACGAAAACGACATGAAGATGGTCAAGGATTTTTACGAACAGTTTACGGAGATGTTTACCAAAGCAGGTTTTACCAACATCAAAACCACAGATACGAAGCGCGTACCTGGCAACGAAAACCACGAAATGGGCGGCTGCCGCATGGGCAGAGACCCCAAGACATCAATGCTCAATCGCTGGAATCAGATGCACGCCTGCAAAAATGTCTTTGTGACCGACGGCTCGTGCATGGTTTCTACCGCTACCCAAAACCCCTCACTCACCTACATGGCTATCACCGCCCGCGCCGCCGACTACGCCGTGAAGCAGATGAAAGCGTTGAAGATTTGAGGGTTGAGCGAGGTGAAGATTCAAGACAAACAGTGAAAATTTTGAAAATCGCATACTTTTCTTGTAATTTGCACGGTTTTTTCATTTTACCTCTAACTGGCTTTTAATAAAGCAATTGCGTTATTTTTATTGAAGATTAGTTCTTCTTTAAAAGCCCTCATATTGTTATT
>JALOLW010000313.1 GCA_025455795.1 Spirosomataceae bacterium | reverse complement strand
TCCCCAAGAAAGAAATAGACTACATTTTTGACCTGGACGATGACCTGTATGCAGGACTCATGGTTTTTTCAAAGAAGGTGGCCGTGGCCATCGAAAAAACTGTGCCGTGCCTGCGCGTGGGCGTAGCCGTGGTGGGTTTGGAAGTACCACACGCGCACGTACACCTCATTCCGCTCAACAGCATGGCCGACATGAATTTTAACAATAAGCTCAAACTTAAGCCCGAAGAACTCGCCGAAGTAGCCGCTAAGATTGCGGCGCAGTTAGCTGAAGAATAATCTCTTTGAGGGATTTAAGCCACTTAATCACATTTTCAAAATCGTAAATTCTACGCGACGGTTGAGTTTGCGGTTGTCTTCGGTGGTGTTGGGTGAGATTGGGCGCGTAGGGCCAAACCCTTTCGTTTGGACGCGCCCTTGCGCAACGCCCTTGCTTACGACGTACTTTTTCACCTCTTCTACGCGGTCTTTGGAAAGCTGCACGTTGGCCTCAAAATCGCCCACGTTGTCGGTATGACCTTCGAGCAGTATTTCCATCGTAGGATTTTCATTCATCAACTGCACGATACGGTCGAGTTCGGGCAGTGAGGCGGGCAGCAAGTCAAACTTACTTTGGGCAAATCGAATGGTGTTGAGGGTGATTTTTTTGCCAACTTCAATGGGCGTGAGCAAAATATCGCGGCGGAGTTCTTTGTACAGGTTGTCTTTGGTCAAATCTATCACCACACTTGCGGCTTGGTAGCCTTGCTTTTTGGCACTGAGGCCATACTGTTTTTGATTGTCCAAAACCAACTTAAAATCGCCCACGGCAGGGTCATAATTGAGGCTTTGGTTGGGCTGTTTGCGGTCCAAATCCTCCAAAACTACCTCGGCAGTCACGGCCTTTTTGGTTTGTTGGTCGAGTACCGACCCTTGCAAAATCACCGTTGGGATGGGCTGTACCGACGGCGGCACTTTGACCCGAAAAATATCAAATTCACCAAGGGAATTTTCGGACGAACAAAAATACGCATACTCCCCCGACGCTGGAATGGTAAAATGCGCCTCGGCGTCGGCGGTATTGAAGGCGGGGCCGAGATTTTGTGGTTCTGACCAGCGCATCCAACTGTCGTCCAACCTCCTGCTCACAAAAATATCCCACTCCCCATAACCACTGCGGCCATTGGAAGTAAAATAAAGCGTTTGGTTGTCGGTGGCCAAAAAGGGCGTCAGTTCATCGTCGGCGGTATTGAGATTGAAGCCCATGTTTTGGGCAGGCGACCAAGTGCCGTCGGCCTGCCGAAAAGACACGTACAAATCCGCTCCGCCTTTGGTGTTGGCATCTTCCAGCGATAGCACCATCACATCGCCTTTGGGGCCAATATAAAAACCCGAGAAAACGTGGTTGTTGATGTAGTTGAGCAACTTTAACTCTTGCGGAAACGACCAGCCCGAGGCCGTTTTTTGGGTGATGGACACGCCCTTAGAGAGCGAACCGTTGGGTTGATAGACATTCATCAGCAAGGCCGTGCGGTCGTCGGGAGAGATATAGCTGATGGAGTTTTCTTCGGTATTGTTTACGGGGCGGCCCATGTTTTTGGCTTTTTGCCACACGCCATTTTTTTCTTCGGCCAGCCACACGTCATAGTCTTCTTTCGCTTTGAGGTTTTCGGGGTGGTCGAAGCGCGTGAAGTAAATCGTGCGACCGTCGGGCGAGATGACAGGGGCAACCTCGTTGGCGGTAGAATTGACATTGGCGCCCAAGTTTTCTTTTTTGAGTGATGCGGGTACGTTTTTGGCCAAATTGATACGGGCCATGATAGGATTGGTGGAGTTGGAAATCCCCACGGCATCTATCTCGTTCCAATCAGGGATTTTGGCGGTGTTGAGCATCACTTTCAACGACGCCACTTTGTAAGGCGTGGGCGCGGTGAGCAAAATCCCCAAAATCCGCCCAAACTTCGAGGGTTGTTCGGCTTTGGCTTCATAGACGGTGTATTCTTTGCCGCTTTCGTCGTAGGCATAGACGCGCGTCACGCAGCCTGGGCCGAAGTTTTCGGCGATGGCAATTTGACGCACGTTCATCAGCGTATCAAAGCCCACTTTTAACCACTCCTCACCGCTGTCGGGGGTGGCAGGTCGCCAAGCAGTAGCGCCACTTTCGGCTTGGGGGAGCTTGTTGGGTCGCCCCAAAAGTTGCACTGCACGATGCTGCTGCCCACTCCCTCCCGTATATTCCGACGACACGCCGAGGACTTTGGATGCCCAATAAGTCTGTTGAGAAAAACTTATATTAAACACTAAACAGCTAACAATCAGTAAAATATGGCGCATTTTGGTAAGGGTTGTCTGCGTGAAAAATGTTAGAAGAACCACAAATTACTTTAACGCATTTTCCATGCCAAATATTTTTTCAAAAAAATAACATAAAATGTTTTGACATTAAATGTATATACATATAAATTTGTACCATCAAATCAAAACACACAACAAACATGGAAACCACAACAAAAACCGTTTGGGCGATTGACCCCACCCACTCAGAAGTACAGTTCAAGGTGAAGCACTTGGTGATTTCGACCGTAACGGGTTATTTCAAGCAGTTTGAAGGAAGCCTCGAATCAGACGGTGACAACTTCGACGGAGCTTCGGTTCGTTTTAGTGCCGAGGTGGACAGCATTGACACCAACATGCCACAGCGCGACGGCCACCTCAAAAGTGCCGATTTCTTCGATGCGGCCAATTATCCACAACTCACATTTGTTTCTACTACATTTGTCAAAAAAGATGATGAAAACTACACACTTACGGGCGATTTGACCCTACGAGGTGTGACATTGCCAGTGACGCTTAGTGCCGTTTATGGAGGCCAAATGACCGACTTTTACGGCAATCACAAGGTTGGATTTGAGATTTCAGGCAAACTCAACCGCAAAGATTTTGGACTCAATTGGAGCGCGGTGACCGAAGCAGGTGGTGTAGTAGTAAGCGACGAAGTAAAGCTGCACATCAACGTTCAATTGGCCAAGCAAGCCTAAGAAGTAGTGATTTAGAGCCATTCCTACAAGTGACTTGCCACAACGCAAGTCACTTTTTTGTATTTCAGACTTTCCAATTACCGCCTCAAAATCGTAATATTGAGCCATGTACTCGTGGCACGACTGAATATAATGGCTTGAATAGAAGAGAGTTAGTGTCAGTCGTGCCACGAGTCCCGTGTAAATCATGGTTGAACCTGTATTTTTTCATTAGCAGATTTTCTACAACTTTGGCTTTCAGTAATAAACCCTTTTAAACTCAAAACAAAAAACTATGCAGTACCGTAGATTTGGCCGTACCGACTGGCAAGTGAGCGAAATCGGCTACGGCATGTGGGGCTTGGCAGGCTGGACTGGCTCCGAAGAAGCAGAATACACCGCCGCACTCGACCGTTCTGTCGAACTTGGCTGTAATTTTTTTGATACTGCTTGGGGCTATGGCAAGGGGCTAAGTGAGCAGATTTTGGGGCAGTTGGTGAAGCGTCACGCTGACAAACGCCTCTATGTTGCCACCAAAATTCCCCCAAAAAACTTTAAGTGGCCCTCCCAATCACATTTCACGCTTGAAGAGTGTTTTCCTGCCGAGCACATTGTAAAATACACCGAGCGTAGTTTGCAAAACTTGGGCGTTGAAACGATTGACTTACAGCAGTTTCACGTGTGGGAAGACGCTTGGGCGGAACGTGATGAGTGGCAAGCGGCCATCGAAAAACTCACCCGCGAAGGCAAAGTGCAGCATTGGGGCGTCAGTGTGAATCGCTGGGAACCTGACAACGTTCTCAACACCCTCCACACGGGCAAAATCGCGGCAGTACAGGTGATTTACAACATTTTTGACCAAGCTCCCGAAGACAACTTGTTTCCACTCTGCCGGGCATTGGATGTGGGCGTGATAGCCCGCGTGCCTTTTGATGAAGGGACACTTACGGGGGCACTTACCAAAGATACTACTTTTCCCGCCGACGACTGGCGCAGTACGTATTTTGTGCCAGAGAACCTCATTTCGAGCGTAGAACACGCCGAGGCCTTGCGCCCTATTGTTCCAGAGGGTATGACCATGCCTGACTTGGCCTTGCGGTTTATTTTGGAAAACCCCGACGTAGGCACTATTATTCCTGGAATGCGAAAAATGCGCAACGTGGAGGCCAACATGGCTTCTTCGGATGGGGCAAAACTCTCGACAGAATTGATGGCACAACTCAAAACCCACCGCTGGGATCGCACGCCCACGAGTTGGAGTCAATAATATCATCATGGGCCCTATCGGCGTTTTTGATTCTGGTTATGGCGGCTTGACGGTGCTGCGGGAGTTGGTCAATACTCTCCCGCAGTACGATTATCTGTACCTGGGCGACAACGCCCGCGCTCCCTACGGCACACGCTCGTTTGAGACGGTATATCAATATACGTTGGAGTGCGTCCGATTTTTGTTCGACAAAGGTTGTCATTTGGTGATTTTGGCCTGCAATACCGCCTCAGCCAAAGCCCTGCGTAACATTCAGCAGTTGGACTTGCCCCAACTCGCGCCCGACCGCCGCGTGTTGGGCGTGATTCGCCCCACGACAGAAGTGATGGGCGAGTTTACCCAAAACAACCATATCGGGATTTTTGCCACGGCAGGCACGGTGGCTTCGGAATCGTACTTGGTAGAGATGGAGAAGTTTTTTCCAGCGGTCAAGGTCCACCAAGTAGCCTGCCCGATGTGGGTACCGCTCATCGAAAACAGCGAAGCAAACAGCAACGGGGCAGATTATTTTGTCCAGAAATACGTTGAGCAACTCCTCCAACAAGACCCTCAAATTGACGCCGTTTTGTTGGGATGCACTCATTATCCGTTGTTAATCAGCAAGATACGACAATTTTTGCCCGCGCACATCCGCATCATTACGCAGGGCGAAATCGTTGCCCAGAGTTTGGTGGATTATCTACATCGTCATCCCGAAATCGAAGTTCACTGCGCCAAAAACGCCCAACGTACTTTTTATACCACCGACGCTACCGATACCTTCGACCGCCAATCCGCCGTTTTCTTTGGAGAAACTGTCTTGTAGAAAATCATTAAGCGCAGCCCACGGAAAGGGTTTGTTAGGACAAAATATCTTTGAATTTATCCTCTATTTTGATGCTGAGGTCTTGAATGACATTATCTAAAAAATGTCCCTGTGAGGTTTTTCGCTACGCCATACACCACGGCAGTTGAGACGGCATTGCCAAACTGCTTGTGGGCAAATCGCTCGCTTTTGTGAATGGCAAATGAATCGGGAAACCCCTGCAATTTACCCGCCTCTCTGGCCGTGATTGGCCGATATTTCTTTGGTTTGATGATTTCTTCGATAAATTTTTGCTTGAACTCGTCAGGATTTTTGGCTTCAATGGTTTTGAGAGCTACCACGTCTTTTGTTCCCGTGGCCGTGAGCGTCGGAAAAATATTGGAGTTGGGCAAATAGATTCGATAAAGTCCGTTGATACCTGCCGAGTTTTTGGAGTTGACAAAAACATAGCCTTTATCTTCGAGCAGTTTCAAAATATTTTGGTGCTCTGACAATTTTAGTGGATTTGCTATGAATTTGTAAAACATGGTCGAAACGCCTATTATTGCGATATGGAAAATCACAATCTTTACAG
>JALOLW010000312.1 GCA_025455795.1 Spirosomataceae bacterium | reverse complement strand
GGTAAGCGTATCTTTCCAAACAAACTCTTAACGGTGATGGGACGATAACCCGTTTAGCACCAACTCTCAGCTTCATTGATGGCTAAAAGCCGTTCCAGATGACCATTTGAGGCGTAAATAAGCGCATAGTGAAGAACTATTTGACTTACTACTTTTTCAAATAAAGGCCCAAGACATAAGAGGAACGCTCTCAGAATATGCATTATTCCGCTCGCATGGGGCTTTCTTGTTTTTTGTTTCGCAAAGCTAAATTACAAGAAATGCCCCTATTTTATAATAGGTCTCCACTTTGAAACGTCACCAATTGGTTACAGCTTCCTTTGAATAAGCGAATACGTTAAAACGGTGGGTGTTCGGCAGGGTCGGCAGGAGGAAAATCCATAGAACCGAGGTCGTTGGCGCGGCTTTTAAACGTACCACCCGTAGCTGCTGGGGGCGGGGGAGGCGTTTCAAAAGAAGATGAAGTCGAAGGCAGGCGAGTAAAATTGCCCGCAGGAGGCGCGCCGCCGCCACCGCCCGTGTAGCCATCCAAATCCGTAAATTTGGTGTATTTACCAATGAACCGTAGTTGAATCGTATCCAATGAGCCACTACGGTTTTTAGCGACGATTACTTCGCCAATACCTTGGATGGAATTACCCGCTTCGTCTTGCGTAAAGCCGTAGTATTCAGGGCGATACAAGAACGCTACCATGTCTGCATCTTGCTCAATGCTATTGTGAATGATGAAGTCATTAGCCACAAAATTATGAACATCTGCCACGGTGGCATCATACACATCTTCTACGCCCAAAGGCGTAACCGACACGATTTCATCCCAAAATACGTCAGATGCAGCCAAATGTTGGAGCGCAATGGCCGACGGTAAAATCTGGCAAATTTTGCTCATACGCTCCCGTGAAATTCCTCTTTTAAACAAAGATGAACCGCTGTAAGCTACATTGAGCTTGTTGGAAAAAGCTCGCCAACTCAGATTTTCTTCCTCTTTGAAAGGCTTTATCAACAAATCCCACGCTTCTTGTGGAATGATGTCGGTATTGGGATTGGGCTGAATGGACAAAAGTGCCGCCATCAATTCGGGAATAATGCGGCCTCTTTCTCCAAAACACCCCACCAATTTCAAGAAAGACAGTTGTTGTTCACTCCCTTGCACAACGATATGGTACATCGGGCGGTTTTGTTGGGGTGAAAGCGTTTGCGTCGTAGCCCGAATACCTAACCGTAACAGCAAATGCGATACCTGCTCGGCCAAAACGGGACTGGAAGTAGCGTAATAAATCGCGGCGGCATCTCTGCGACCGCTCATTTTTTTCCAACTGATATTTCCGTCGGTAGCCCACAAATGGTGCAGCAATAGCGCAATTTTTTGATTATCACATTCAAAAACTCCCTCTGGTAGTCGTTTTTCGTAAGAGCGAACGCGCTCAATACCAAGCCTTTCGTACCAAGTCGTAATCGGATGTTTTTTGCCGTGTGTTAGGTGATACGGAGCAGGTAAATAAAGGTGCTGCCAGTTTTGTTGCGTTACTGCTTTGGCTTCAATGCCAAACAATCGTTGGGCTGTATCGGCTACTAATTTGATATTTTGCTCGTCGGCACTGGTGTAGTGATAAGGCTGTTTGGGTAAAATACAGCCATCGCCCAAAAGATGCGCCAACAAGATGAGTTCGTCGTCTGAGAGTGGATTGGTAGGGTTGGAAATACTGATTTGTCTCGGGATAGCTACTTTATCGCCGATTTTCAACGCATCTAAACGAGCCCATCCTTCTAATTTTAAGAAGGGGTGATTGGCGCTTGCTTTGATTGTCTTGCCTGTTCGAGTGCGTAATTCATAGACTTGTTTGCGTCCTGAATAAAACACATTGACCATAGAGCGTGGCTTGACTTTCAGTTGATTGTCAATGCCCAAACATTGTAAAACCGCCTTTGGATTTTCTCTTTCGGCGAGTTGTTTGATGGTCATACGAACACCCGTGCGAGCATCGGTAATGAGCGTATCGCCCGTCACACAGCCCGATTCACGTAAGTCAGAAAGCTGCGGGCGTTTGTCGCCGCCGCGTGTTTCTACCGCACGACTCAACTGCGACAGCGCAATCACGGGGACGTGGAGTTCTTTGGCTAAGTTTTTTAAAGCCCTCGAAATCGAAGCAATTTCTTGTTCGCGGTTGCCACCACCACGACCGCCCGTATCGCCCTGCATGAGTTGGAGGTAGTCAATCACCACCATTTTGATGTCATGCTGCTGTTTGAGACGGCGGCACTTGGCCCGCAGTTCCAAAATCGAAAGCGCGGGGGTATCGTCTATAAAAATGGGCGCCCGCATCAGGCGGTCTATGCGCTGGTGTAGCTGCGTCCACTCGTGGGGGGCAAGGTTTCCTTTTTTGAGTTTTTCGCTGTCAATCTCCGCCTCTGCCGAAATCATACGATTGACCAACTGCACCGCCGACATCTCCAACGAAAATATCGCCACGGGCATTCCGAAGTCCACCGCCGCGTTGCGCAGCGACGAAACCACGAAAGCAGTATTGTGCGTGACGGTCATGTCTTCCAACAAAAACAGGTGGTTGCCGTCAATTTCAAAACCGTAATATTCGTCAAAGCAATCGAACTCAACTTGAATGCCCGTCACGCGCCAATCTATTTTGCTTTTACGCGGACGTGCTTTTTTACGCTCAATTTTGACGGGGATTTTGGTCAAATCACCGCTGATGCGTACCCGAAATACCTGCGACTCGTACCCAATTTCGGAAATTGTTGCTGTTTTTTCATTCAGCGATGCCCTAAATCCAAGTGAATCGGCCAAATATTTGATTTGACGCGACAGTTTTTCGTTTTTTTGCGTGATTTCGTAGCAGTCATAGTCGGCTTGGTAGTGGCCATCGCTGTCTATCAATCCCGCCAACAATTTGAGGCGATTGGCGGCAGAATTATAAAGATAAACGTCAGGAATGTGCTTGTTGCCCAACGTGTCCAACTCGCGTAATTCTTCTTGAATACAAAACTCTGTTCTCAGTCCTCGTTGCCCAGATGTTATACCATAATTTGGCGTTTTGTGCAACTGCTCATATTTGACCAACGACAAGTTTAGCTCGTGGGCGTAGGTATCCAAATAAGCAATTACTTCGGGGTCAATGGTCGTGATACGTGAACTGTAAGAGTGGCCGTCGCCAAGCCAGAGACCGAAGAAATAAGGGTCAATCTCAACGGGCTTTTCGGCCAGTTCTATCGCTACTTTGTAGCCTTTATAATTACTTCTAAACTTGTCAGACTGATTGAGGTACTCTTTTACGCCAATATTGATGACATCGCCTTTGTGGTGTTTACCTTCGTTACGGCTTCTTTTGAGCGATAAAATATGGCTTTCGTTTACGCGATAGCTAATACCTCGGTTTTGATGCACCCAGTACATATTTTCCATGCCACGCGCCAGTGAGCGAACCTGCCGAGGAGTGGAGTCGTCGCCCATGAGCCAATCACCCACTTGAACGTCTTCTACATTTTTGAGCGTACCATCAAACATCACCACCTTTGTTCCTTTGCCGAGGCATTTTCCCATCGCGGGCCTCGCGGCCAAAATCACCAATTCGGTGGGCTGCCAACCCGACGTGAGGCGGTCAAGATTACTAAAGCCCGATGGCACACCTGTCAGGCCGTCTTTTTGATTGCGACGGATTTCGAGTTCTTTGAGGGCGTCGGTCATGATGGTGGTCATGTCCGCGTAGTTTTTCCGAATATTCGACTCCGAAATGTTGAATAACGATTGCTCTACGGTGTCCAACAACGTAAATACATCGGTGGTATCTTCAAAAGCATCTTGTAAAATCTTGGAAGCCACCCGAATCATCTCGCGCTTCATCGCCATTTCGGCCACGATACGGGCGTGCGATTCGATGTTGGCGGCAGAGTTGATTTTGGTCGTAAGCGTGGTGATGTACTGTGCGCCACCGATGAGTTCGAGTTCGCCCGCTTGACGTAATTGCTGGGTAACTGTTAGTAAATCAATGGGTTCTGAATTGCCAAAGAGCGCAATCACGGCTCGGTAGATGGCTTGGTGGGCTTCTTTGTAAAACGAATCAGGTTTCAAAATGTCAATGACGGCATTGAGCGCGTCTTTTTCGAGCATCAATGCCCCGAGAACGGCTTCTTCCAGCTCTATGGCCTGTGGGGGTAGTTTCCCCATGCTACTTCCGCCCGCCTCAAACCAGCGATTTGCAGGGTTGTTGCGCGCGTTACCAGACCCGCCATTACGACGCAAAAAATTATGTGATTTGTCTTGATCCATTTTGAATTGTACCACAATGATAAATCATTTTTGGCAATCAAAAAAGAGAAAATTTTAACAAAAAATTAATAAAAAAATAGCGCAGTACTTAACTATTTGACTGATACGATGTTGAAAAATTTAACACCTCTAAATTTTTTAGCACCCACTCAAAATCCATCTCGGCGCAGGTACGGTTGGGCTGTCGGATGATGGTGGCGTTGGTGCCGTCGCCATATCCTCCCGAATATGTCTGATAAAAATCGAAATGGTCGAGTTTGCCAAAAAGTAAAATCCCATACGTCCCAACTGCGTTGGCCAAGTGCGACGGCCCGCTGTCTATCCCTACAAAATACCGCGCTCTCCTGATGACCTCGGCGGTCTCGAGAATACTCAGACTGCCGCACAAATCAATATATCCGTTGTCGTTAATCCGATTCTGGCTTTTGAGGCCAATTTCTACGACAGCCACGCCTTTTTCTTGGGTAAACCATTTGACGAGTCGTTGCCATTTTTCGACCGACCAGTCTTTGGCGGGGTAGTTGGAACTGCAATGAATCACCACAAAATGCTTCGGTAAGCCCAGTCCATCTACCACACTGCGTTCTTGCTCATTGAGATAGAGTCGGGGAGGAGCATCTTGCACGGGCAGATTGGCGGCCAACTGAAAGGCCGTGAGCAGATTGCGCCCAGAAGATAGGTAGTTGTAAATAGTCACGTTATTTTGGGCGGCAACGGGGTTTTGATGAACCCACCCACTGATGACATCCACGTTACTCTGCCAAAACTCCAAGTTGTACAAGTAATCAAAGACCCCTGATTCACAGAGTAGTTTGCGGCGCAAAACCGTGGGTTGGGCATATACCTCATCAATATCGGGATGACGCGCCACCAATTCTTGAAATACAGGTCGTACTATCCAAACGATGTGGCTATTGGGATGCAACTGACGCACTTGGCGGGCGATAGGCTCGGCAGCGACGATGTCGCCAAAATGTTCTGTCCGAACAATAGCCACGAGAGAACGATTGGTACCCAAAGTAAGTTTTTTGCCCCAAAAACGTAAAATATCAACCAGGGCAAGCACACATTCTCTGAAAATGTAGTTGTATTTCCCGTATCGGTGTCGCCACAATGCCCAAAAAGCAGAAAAATTCATGGATTATCTGTTATTCCGTGTTCCGT
>JALOLW010000311.1 GCA_025455795.1 Spirosomataceae bacterium | reverse complement strand
TTTAAATTAGGGGTGCGGAAAGTAAGTTGTTCAGCAAGTCCGATGAAACCGACAAACTCATTGTTTTCAAGTTTATCAACAGCAAAGTAGCAAAACCCTCTATCCTCAAATTGCTTTTTCATTCGTTCGATAAATTCGACTGTCTGAGCTTTTGTCGGAATACTTGGAAAAAACTCCATCACTTTTTGGTCAGAATTTATTTCGTGCATTTTGTCAATATCGTTCAAAACCCAATTTCTAAAACCAAGTCGGTCTGATGTGAATACGTATTTTTTATGTCGTTCACTTTTTGTACGACTGCTTAAAATTGAAACGAGATGCCCGTCAAGAAGTTGAGTCCTTGTTGAGGATAATACAAATACCGCTCGTAGGTCTTGCCGAGGAGGTTGTTGATAGAGGCAAACGCCGAAAAATTGCGCGACAACAAATAGTCCACTTTCAGGTTGAGGTCGGTAATAGCTTTGAGGTTGACGGTTTGCCCCGTCTGAAAATTACGGTTTTTGATGCCGCCCAAATAGTACAAATCCAGCGTGCCGACCAGTTTTTTGCTAAACACAAAGGTATTGTTCCAAGTCACGGTCGAAGTAGGACGCCCCCACGGCTGCTCCAAACGCTGCACGTTGTAGTCGTAAAAATCACCGCGAAGCGTAGAACGCACAATGTTTTGGTACTGATAGCCCACCTGCGCCGACACCGTCAGGACATTGATATAGTCTGAGTCATAGACCACTGCAAAGCGCGTAGTGTCGGTCCACTGGTTGTTGAAACCATAAAAATTTTTGTACAACGCATACGACACTTTCCCTTCAAACTGAAAACTTGGCCCAAACTCACCTTTGACACCGCCATAAATATCACGGCTACGCTCGGTATTGGCGATGGTGACATTGGGGGCCAACCAACGGTTTTCGCCCAGCATGGTGCGGAGGGTGTTGCGGGTCATATCGCCGCCGTAGCCCGCAAAAAAGTGAACCCCACTAAACGGTACAGCATCTACTTCTACTTGCGGAAATCCCACGGTACGGTTGATATTGAGGCCATCGTCGGTTTCATTGACCGCTTTGAAGGCCGCCACAATCGTAAACGCATCGAAAGAGAATTTGAAAGCAGGACGAACACTGTAAAGATTGCGCGCAAACGTCTTGGCATCAGCTCGTTGATTGATAAAAGCGTCGGCGTTGAGGAGCGCAAAGATGTTTTGGGTAATGGGGATACTTCCCGCTAAATTGGTCCCCCAATCGGTTTCGGTGGCACTGTACCGGTCGGCCAAACGATAGACTTGGGTTTTGATGGAATAGTCAATGAGGGTGTTGTTGTTGATATTTTCAAACGACAACTGCGCCCCCACGGTGTTGATGGTTTGGCGGATATTGTCTGGAAGAATTTCAGCGTTTGGACGCGAGCGGTTAGCGTAAAAGTAGTAGTTGTCGCGGTCATAAAACACCTGCCCACCCAACTTAAACGCCCCCGAGGTGTATTGACCGTTGATTTTGAGGCGGTTATCGCTCGAAGCCGAGTTTTTGTTGTCCACAGGACCCGTTTGGTTGGACAAATGTTTGAAGTGAATGTCATACGCGAGGTTGTCGGTAGCCCCGCCAAAAAAGCCTTCGCCGTAAATTTTGCCAAAATTACCACCACCCGCTTTCACGTAATTGTCGAGTTTGCCCTCGTCTTCGGCTTTTTTACCATCATTGACGGGCAACACATTAGGGGTCATTTTGGGCGCACCGAGCGTAAGTTTGGGGGTATTGAACTCATAATTCAACTTTTTTTCGTCCTCGGTGTTGGTAAAAGGCTGAATCTTATTGTAGAGGCGATTGGCAGGCGGCAACTCTATCCTTTTCTTTTTTTCAATCTCAAACGTCTGACTATCAATCTCCCCCGTAGGCTTCTGCGCCCATACTGAATGAGAGAATGAAAGAATGAGTGAATGAGCGAAAACCGCAAGTGCTATTTTTTTCATCTGTTCCGTTTTTTCTTGTTCCGTTTTTCCTTGTTCTATTTTTCCTACAACCCTGCCAACTTGAACTTGGCCAATTCAACGGCTTCTTTGTCGTCGGAGTTGTCAATGACCGATTGGAGGGTGGCCTTGGCCTGGTCGGGGTCGTTGAGGCCCATATAGACATCGGCCAAAAGGATAAACGCCCTCACCCGCCACTTTTCGTAATCGGCAAACTGCTTATTGAGTTCTAAGATGCTTTCGCGGGCTTCCTTGTGTTTTTTCTGACGGTAGAGCATTTCACTCAACCAGTACTTGGCTTCGGCGCCCGTTTCGTCTTTGTTGGCCGCCAAAATCCGCTTCAATTCTGTTTCGGCAGTTTTGTAGTCTGTTTTTTCTAAATAGGCTTTTGCCGTCTGCATTTGGGCTTTTTTGGTGGAGCCAGGTATCACATCGCCCGCGTTGATGACCTCCCGTGCGTAGTACATGGTGGAGTCGTATTTTTTCATCAAGAAATACGTGTCCATTAGGCGCATGAGGGCAGTCACTTGGTCGGTCTTACTGTCTGACTGTGAGTACAATATGTTGAAATTTCGCACGGCTTGGGCGTAGTTTTGCAGTTGGCTTTCGATGTCGCCTGCACGCAAAGCAGCCTTGGGAGAAAACTTGGCATCGGCTTCAGAAATGACTACGTTGAAGAGTTTGAGGGCGTTGGCACGGTCATTTTGACGGAAATAACTTTCACCACCCAAATACCGCGCTTCGGTGGCCAAATCGCTGTTGGGATAGTCGCGGATGAAGCTCTGCAGTGCGCGGATGGCTTGGGGGTATTTGCCATCGGTGTAAAGTCCTTTGGCAGTTTCAAATTCCAATTTTTCGGTTTCGGTACTTTGAGGATTTTTCTTTTTGTAATCGGCCAATACGTCCGACATTTCTTCCGAGCGGCCCGCGGTTTCGAGGGTGGCCTGCAAACCCAACAAGGCTTCTTTGGCGGCGGGTGCGTCGCCAAATTCGCTCAAAATGCGCTTGTAGTCACGAATCGCCTCCTCAAAAACTTGGATGTTGTTGTAGGCCAAAGCGCGTTTGAGCAAGGCCGACGGAATCAAATAACTGCGCGGTTTTTCTTTGATTAGGCGTGTATAAGCACGGATAGAAGCCTGATAATTAGCGCGTTCTAAGTCAATATTGGCCGATTGAAACAGGGCATCGTCGGCGTAGCGTGAGGTGGGAAACTGCGCCACTACTTTGTCAAACTGCGCTTTGGCTTCGGCGTCTTTTTCTTGGTAAGTCAAAATCATGCCACGTTGGTACAGCGCATAGTCGCGGTCGAGTTTGCCCTCGCTCAACGCCCGCTCGTAAAGCGACATGGCCTGCGCGTAGTTTTTCTCGGTCAGTTGGCAGTCGGCCATGCGAAGAAGGGCATCTTCGAGGGTTTGGGGTTCACCCACGCCCTTGCCTTTGGCCACGTATTGCTGGAAATTACCGAGAGCTGATTTGTATTCTTTGGTGTTATAGTACGCATAGCCCAACGAGTACAAACTCCGAATACCGTATTGAGCATTAGGGTTGAGTTTAATCAGTTGTTGATAGTACGGCATGGCCTCGCCGTAGCGATTCATGGCCGAGAAGGCTTCGGCTTTTTGAAAAACAGCCGCCTGCTCCATGTCGTTGTCGGGCGTGTATTTGAGCGATTTGTCAAAATTAAGGATGGCTTGGGCGTACCGTTCGGCGTTGAAATCGGCAATACCGAGGTTCATGGTTTGGCGTTGGTAGGCGGCTTTGGTGGCATCGTCCAATTTTTTGAGTTTTTCGATGTAGGTCACTGCCGCTTCGCTGTTGTTGGAGCGGGTCAAAGACAAAATCGAAAGGCGCGTGGCTTCGTCTTCGTAGTTGCTGTTGGGGAAATTTTTGATAAAATCCTGCAATTCACTGAACGCAGCGGTATTGTTGTTCAATTCCAACTGCACCTTGGCGTGGTTGAATGCCGCGTCTTCCTGAATCGTTTTATTGAATTTTAGCTTGGCGGCATTGTCAAAAGCCGTGAGTGCGGCTTGCGGATTTTTGGATTGTAACTGACTGATACCCAAAATATAAGACCCAAATTGCCCCGTAGTGTCTTTGCGCGTGGCTACGCCTTTGAGTTGTTCGATGGCAGCGGGATAGTTGTTGGTCTTGAACAACGAATGACCGTACCGAAACTGCACGGGCGCGGGCATTGCGGCCTCGCGGCCTACCAACTGCTTGTGTTGAGCGTAATACTTAGCCGCATCAGCATAATTGCCTCTTCCGTAGAGCGTTTCGGCGGCGTAGAGGGCCACATCGTTGAGTTTGACTCCGCCACCTGTGCGCCGCAACAATGGCTCGGCGTAAGCCAACAGTTCATCGTAACGCTCGGCCCGATACAACGACGCCACTATCCAATTCGGCACTTCGCCACGGTAGCGTTGGTCGGCTTCGATGCTCCTAAAACTCTTGTAGGCGGCGTCAAACTGGTTGTTTTGGTACTGAATCACCCCCGCGTAGTACGACGCTGGTGCGAAGTAGTCGCTTGCGGGGTCGCGCTGCACTTCGTTGAAATACTTGAGTGCCTGGTTGTTTTGTCGGATGCTGTAATACGACAACCCCAGTTTATAGCGCGTTTCGGTAGCGGCGTAGTAGTTGGCACTGCGGTCGAGGGCTTTGGAGAGATAGGTAATGGCGTTGGAATAATCCCCTCGGTCAAAATAATACTTCCCTAAGTCGCTGTAAATCACGGCTGCTTTGGGGTGTTCGGGGTGATTACGCACAAACCTGTCCACGGCCAACTCCGCCTCGGGCGCGTCGGCATAGAGTGCGCAAAGCGTGATGTAGTAGTCGGCATTGACGGCCGTGTAGTCGTTGGTGTTGAGCAACGCGGGTCGTTTTTCCAAATAATACCGAAACTCCTGCTTGGCGGCGGCGTAGTTGGCTTTTTCAAAAAGCTCGACCCCATTGCGATAATGCACGTCAGCCTCGGTATAGCCGAGGGTGTTTTGGGCAAAGGTGCTGGAACAAATCAGAGAAAAGAAAAAAAGCGTGGTGAAAAAGCGTCTGATGGACATATCGTGTTGAAGGTTTTTGAACCAATATGCAATACTAATGGATACAAGTGATAATTTTGGCAAAAAACGAAATTTTACCTTAAAAACGTATATCCATGCCCATTCAAATCCTGCTGACTACTGTTTTTTCCTCCAATAAAATGCCGCCGATACGCCCGCCACGATGTGCCAAATACTCCACCATCCTGCGATGATAGTCATGCCCCCGAGGGGTAAGTCGGG
>JALOLW010000310.1 GCA_025455795.1 Spirosomataceae bacterium | reverse complement strand
TCGTTTTGGTTGAGGTTGATGTACGCTATGGCCATCGTAATCATGGGGCCGATGTACTCAGGAAAAATCTCCAATGCCTTCTGACATTCTTGCAGTGACTCGTTGATTTTGCCCGCATTCACGTAAGCATTGGCCAAGTACAGCCGCACCACTTCGTTGTTGGGGTCGGCTTGACGGGCTTTTTCGAGTAGCGTGATGGCTTCTTGGACGTTGCCACTTCGCAAGGCTTGTACGCCCTTGTAGTCGTCTTTGCTTAGGCGCTTCACAATGACCGCGATCGGCGCACCGCCTACTTCGATTTTGTGGATCGTTCCCGCAGGAGGAAACACCTCGGCTCTGCTAAAATGACTGGGATTGAGATGTCCCGTCAAGAAAACGCCATAGTCCCAGTCGTGTTCGGAACGCTGGTAATAGCGACGATAAGCCATTTTGAGTTTGGGATAATCCTTGAAATATTCGTGCAACGGGTTGTGATAATCGCTCGCTATCAGCACAGTATCCGATTTTAAGTCTAAGTTTTTCTTCATCCAATCGGCCACTTCGCGGGTACTGGCACCGAAATAATCGGTTTCGTATTTGCCAAAAGCCCCTTTGGTGCCACCCGCAATTTCGTTGTAGTAAGCGTATTGATAGGGATGGTTTTTGACCATAAACCACAACGGCAACGCGACCAATACGGACAATATTCCTGCCAACACTTTCTGGCCTACGCCCCCAAAACGTTGGAACAAATACTCAAACCCTACTGCTGCCAACACCACCAACACGGGATAAATGAAAGTAGTGTGTCGCCAACCGTTGTAGAAAGCGGAGTTTTTGGAGATTCCATAAATCAACGGAAACAACGCTACAAACGCCACCATGAGCAAGTGCCGCTGGTTGAAATAACGACGCATAAAAGGCAAAGCCAACACAAATAGCAGCACTCCTAATAAGAAATAAAGCGGGGTCGAAACCAACATATACTTAGGCACATAATGCCACGGAAGCATGGTGGAGTAGATTTTAGTTCCTTCAAAAAGCGTTTTGATACTGATGGGGAAATTGGTGAGTTTTTGCATGGCTTCGAGTGGATTGAGCAGCGGATTGGCCAACGCAAACGGCCAAAACATAATACCTAACAGGTAGCCGCCCACCGTCGCCGCAGTAGCTTTGAGAGCGACGCTTTTGAGCAAATTTTTGTCACCAAAAATCGTTTGACGGAGTTCTTTTCTGAGCAATATTTCCGCACCCACTAGCATAGGAATGTACGCCACCAATGCCAGTCCGGGCGCACGACTTCCCAAGCCAATACCTACACCAGCAATGAGCAGAAGGGTAGTTTTCCACGTAGGACGGGGAAGTTCTTGCAAAAATTTAATCAGAAAACAGAGCGTGAGGATATAACCTGCGGCAAAAGTGATGTCTTTGGGGTTGTTCATCGAATCGCCAAAAATACGGGGCGAAAACAGCGTAAAAATCAACGCCAACAAGCCCACGCGCCAGTTGCCACCGACGAGCCGTCCTGTCAAACCTGCTCCCACGATGATAAGCACGCCCATCAACGACAGCATGATGTGCCTTACCGTGAAAGGGTCGGCGCCCGTAGTGCGATAAATAGCCGCTGAGACCAAATCCAACGTGGGGCCGTAGCAGTACATTACTTCCCCGCCGCGTGGTGCGTAGCTGAGGGCGTCTTTTTTCTCACCGAGTGAGGTGAAGAAGTCCAGACAAAGTTCGCCGTAGGCTTTGTTGCCCCATTCGTCGGCCGTAATGCCGTATTGGGTGCTTAAAATGGGCATCCCGATGACTAAAAAAAGAGAAATACTCCAAAAGATTTTACGAAAAAGGGCATTGTTGACCGTAGGCGCAGGGCGTTCGGTTTCTTCTTTGGGAGGAGTCCACGAAGTAGCAGAAACACTCGCGGGGATTTCCGTAACTATTTGTTTTTGAGTAGGCTTGGCAGGTTGAGCGGCTGCCTTTTTTGGTTTGGCCATGACAATCAAAGTTGAAAAATATGTCAAAATAAGTTGATATGGCTCTCAACACCAAAACTATGCCAAAAATTAAAATTCACTATTTTTGCAAAAAATGATGCAATCGCTCCTCATATCGCTTCTCTTGTGGGTTTGGGACAATCGGTCTTTTGATTCGATTTCACGGGGCAACCGCGCCAAATTGGAGGCCCAACAAGCCTATTTAGATAAAAACTACCAAAGTGCGGCTGAACATTACCGCAATGTCCTCAACGCCTCCCTGTTTGTAGAACCCGAAGCGCGTCTCAATTTGGCGCACGCACACCTCCAACTCAAGCAACTCCCGCAAGCGCGGCGGTACTATTCGCAACTTATCAGGGTCAATAACAAACGCCTTTCGTCGCAAGCCTACAATCAATTGGGCGTCATTTCCGCCTTCGAGCGTGATACCATCGCTGCGCTTGATTTTTTTAAGAAAAGCCTTCGGCAAGATACTGAAAATCAGGTGGCAAGGTTTAACTTTGAATTGTTGAAAACGCAGTTTAGTGGCCGTTTGTCGAGTCCAAAGTCACCTGCTGCCGCTCCTTCACCCGCGCCTGCGTCACAGAATAGCCCGCAGGTGGCCGAAGAAGTGCAGAAAAGCGAGGAAAAAAAGAAAGTCCTCAACCGTTTGGCGTCTATCAAAATGAACGAAGCCCAAGCACTGATGATTTTGGATGCCATGAAAAATACCGAAACGCAATATTTACAACAACAAAAATACCGCGCCCCCACCGACGACAGCAAAGGGAAGTGGTGAGAAGTCGGCATTAGCTATTTGGGATTTGAAATCATTCACAATTCACTCATTCACAACTCACACATTCATTAATTCACTCATTCAAAAAGACTTGTGCTAACACAAACCAACTTTCAATTTCCAGGGCAAACGGCCTTTTATCGCGGCAAAGTACGCGACGTTTACATGTTTGAAGACCGCCTTGTGATGGTCGCGTCCGACCGTATCTCAGCTTTCGACGTGATTTTGCCGCGCCCGATTCCCTACAAAGGACAGGTACTCAACCAAATTGCGGCGCATTTTTTGCGGGCTACGGCCGATGTTGTCCCCAATTGGCTGCTCGATACGCCCGACCCCAACGTAAGCGTGGGGCGCAAATGCGAAACCTTCCCCGTAGAAATGGTGGTAAGGGGGTATTTGGCAGGTCATGCGGCGCGTGAGTACAAGGCAGGCAAACGGCTGCTTTGTGGCGTAATGCTCCCCGAAGGTCTCCGCGAAAACGACCCTTTGCCTGCGCCTATCATCACTCCCACCACCAAAGCCCACGAAGGCCACGATGAAGATATTTCACGCGAAGAAATCATCGGACGCGGATTGGTCGAAGAGGGTGTTTATGCACAACTGGAACAATACGCACTCGCGCTTTTTGCCCGTGGCACGCAGATGGCCGCCCAACAAGGACTGATTTTGGTAGATACCAAGTACGAGTTTGGACACCAAAACGGCCAAATCATGCTCATTGATGAAGTTCATACGCCCGACTCGTCGCGGTACTTTTATGCGGATACCTACGCCGAAAATCAAGCGCAAGGGGTAGCGCAAAAACAACTTTCCAAAGAGTTTGTGCGTGAGTGGCTGATTGCCAACGGATTTCAAGGAAAAGAAGGCCAGCAAATCCCCCAAATGTCAGATGAATGGGTGGCGCAAATATCGGCGCGTTACATCGAACTTTACGAGAACATCACTGGAACGGCCTTTGTCAAAGCCCCTAACGAAGATATTTTGAACAGAATTGAAGAAAATGTGAAGCGTTCTTTAACTTTGCCCGTCCAATAGTCCCCTACCCAACTATGAATCACATCATTGAAAAACACGAACAATACGCCCTCATCGGTATCCAGGAAGACACGATTGATGCCGATGGAGCTGCCGATTTGGAAGACATCGCACGCGGACTCTTGCGCGAAGGTTTCAAAAATCTCATTTTAGACTTCTCTTTTACGCGCACTATTGAAAGTACGGGTATCGCCGTCCTCAAAAAACTCAACGTGCTGTGTGCGAGAGAGTTGGGGTTAATGGTAATCGTGTCTGACAACGACGATTTTATTGAAGCGCACATCGAAGGCAAAATCCGCGATGCCACCATTCTACCCACCACCGAGGAGGCGATAGATGCGGTGTTTATGAACGACCTCGAAAATGAGTTTGGCGCCGAAGGCAATGATTTCGACGACGACGATTACGAAAGTCCCGAACCCAGTAGCAACGAATCGTATTGATGCAGTTTTCGGTGACTATCTTGGGGGCAGGTTCGGCCACCCCTACTTTGACGCGCCACCCTTCGGCGCAGTTGATTACTTACGACAACGACTGCTTTTTGGTGGACTGCGGCGAAGGTACGCAGTTTCAGATGCTGGCGTACCGTATGCGTCCAAGCAGACTCAAAGCGGTATTTATCAGCCACTTACACGGTGACCATTATTTTGGGCTTATTGGACTGCTATCAAGCCTTAATCTCGGTGGGCGTACCGAAGACTTGCGGCTTTTTGGGCCGCGCGGCTTGGACGAAATCCTCACGCTGCACTTCAAACTCTCGCAAACGCCCTTGCAGTTTTTGGTGCATTTTCAGGAACTGTCACCCGATGCCCCCGCGCTAATTTTCGACCATCCACATTTTACGGTAAGCACTATCCCACTCGATCACCGTATTCCGTGTACGGGTTTTTTGTTTCGAGAAAAACCCCGTCAGCGCAATCTCATCAAAGAAAAACTCAGCGAAGACATTCCTTTTGAGTACCTCCGCCTGTTGAAAGAAGGCCGCGATGTCTATGATGAATCGGGCCATTTGCTTCTTGGCGTTGCCGAATACACGTTGCCCGCACCGCCACCGCGTAGCTACGCCTACTGCTCTGATACCCGCTACGACGAGCGACTTGTGGAGTACGTGAGAGGGGTCAATCTGCTCTACCACGAAGCTACCTTCGGCGACGACCTTGCACACCAAGCCACCGAGCGTTTTCACGCCACAGCGCGTGAGGCGGGCATCATCGCGCGCAAAGCCCAAGTGCAGCAGTTATTGATTGGACATTTTTCTTCTCGCTACAAAACCTTTGAAATGCTTCTTGCCCAAGCGCAAGAAGCATTTTCGGCCACCGCCATCGCCGAAGAAGGAACGACTTTTGCGGTGGGGATTTAGAGTGAAAAGGTTCTTTATGAAATTACTTGATAAACTGGTCTTTGAAAGGCAAACCGTATCATTTTCTTGAATGTATTTTTGTATCTAAATCCTCTGGCAATTCGTTT
>JALOLW010000309.1 GCA_025455795.1 Spirosomataceae bacterium | reverse complement strand
GGACGGTCGGCTTATCGGTGCTGGCAACGCGCCAATTACATCGTCAATGAAGCCAAGAAAATGGAGAAAAAAGACATTGACTTTCGCAAGTTTACCTTCCCCAAAAATCTCAAAGCCGACTCACTTTTTGTGGGGCAGATGTACCGTGCCTTCGAGCTGTTGGACAAATACAACCAAGATATGCCTTTCCACGCGGGCGAGATTTATACCCAAGTGCTGACGGCCATGTTGTTTTGTGCGTTGGATTACGAAAAAACGATGGCCTTTTTGGTCAATTTTGGCCGCGACAACGACACCACGGCGGCCATTGCAGGGGGAATTTTGGGTGCGTTTTGGGGGGCAGACGGTCTGCCTCAAAAAATGAAGCAACAAGTGCTGACGACCAACAAAGAAAAACTGGGAATAGACCTCGAAAAATTGGCCAATGATTTGACAATCAAGATTTTGAAGCGATATTAAGTGCCAAAGTGAAAGTTTTCGGGTGCTTGATTCGTCGCATTCAGTCCCACAAGGGTTCAAAACCCTTGTGGGGATACACCCGAAAATTTTTGCTTAAAGACGCTCTTTTATCCAGTTGGCAGTCATTTCAATCACTTCTTGGCGGTTGGTTTCGTTGAAAATTTCGTGGTAAGCCCCCTCCCAAATTTTGAGGGTTTTGTCTTGGCTTGCTGCTTTTGCGTAAAGTTCCTTAGACCCTTTGATGTTGGTGAGTTTGTCGGCCTCGCCGTGCATGATGAGTACAGGATAATCAAACTCGCCAAATCGCGGTTTTACTTCGTCAAAAGCTTTCAAAAACGCCAAGCCCAAGCCTGTCTTGATGCCTCCGTGGTAGATCAACGGGTCGGCGGCGTAGGCTTCTATGGTTTGAGGGTCGCGCGAAATGCTCTTGGGATTGAGCTTAGTAGTTTGGAGGCGCGGAAAAAGTTTAGCGAGGATTTTGGTAATAAAAATCACAAAAGACGTGATGTCGTCGCCAGGCTCAAACGCTGCCCCCGAGAAAATCACGCCCTTTACCTTTCGTTTTTGGTGCATCAAAAACAACAGCGTAATGAGTCCACCCATGCTGTGTCCAAGCACAAATACGGGCAAATCTTGGGGAATAGTGGCAAAAACTACTTCGGCATCTTCCCGAAACTCGTGCATACTTTTGGCAAAAGCGCGTTCACCTTCCGAATGCCCGTGTCCGCGCAAATCGAAAGTATAGACGTTGAGGCCGATGTCGTTGAGGGCTTGGGCTACGTGCGCGTAGCGGGCGGCGTATTCGCCCAAACCGTGCGTAATCATTACACTACCTTTGGCGTTGTCAATCAGGTAGTTCTGCGTGTAGAGTTGGAGGTTGTTGGTAGTTTGTAACATGGGTTTAGTATTCGTTATCTGTGATTGGTTACTGGTTATTTGTTATCGGCTACTGGTTATCCATCAGGGTTATTCCAAGCCCTCAACTCTAAACTAAAAACGATAAACGATAAACGGTTTTTTACACTCCCGCTGCTTCGTCCACCCAAAGATGACCATTGGCGTGAATTTTGAGCAGGGAGGCGGGTAAGGCTTCGCTGACAGGTTCGTTGATAACCCGTCCGATGATGTCTTTTTTGCGCGAACCGTTGGCCAATACGATGGCTACTTTGGCTTCCAAAAAATGTTTTAGACCTACCGTAATGCCTTGTGAAAGCGTGGTTTCGTTGGTAAAATATTTCTGACCGACCGAGGCCGTGATGGGTTCGAGTTCGGACACGTGCGCGTAAGTGTCAAACGACGTACCTGGCTCGTTGAGACCCAAGTGGCCGTTTAAACCAATCCCAACCATGATGATGTCCAAGCCTCCTTTGGCCGCGATGAGGTCATTGACCCGCGCACATTCTGCCTCTAAATCAGCCGATAGCGCGTCAAAATACGACACTCGCTCGGCGGGAATATTGAGTGGAAGCGTCAGATAAGGCTCGATGTAAGCACGGCAACTGCCGGGGTTGTCGGGCGAGATACCTACCCACTCATCCAAGGCCACAAAAGTCACCTCGTCAAAATCGTGCGGTTGGGCTTTTTCGACAATTTTTTTGAAAGTCAGCATGGGGGTTTCGCCCGACGCTACGCAAATAGTGGCATTGGGCTTTTGGCGCACATAATTCATCACAAACTGCGCGGCGTGTTCGGACAAGGCTTCGTAATCGGAGAAAATTTGTAGATTCATTGGGTTTGTGGGTATTTATAATTTATTCAACAGCTAACTGTTTTTCCAATTCTTCTTTCAGTAGCACTACCTCTGCCATCGAAAACAGTTTAATTTTGCCTTTGACGTTTGTGGTTTTGTACAAGTCAAATAGCATAACTATTTCATTGACAGGTACTTCTTGGTGGCGAGTATATTTTTGGCTTTTGTATTGCCTTGCCCGTTCGGAGTTGAGCATCACTGCTATTTGAAATACCACACCACGATACTGCACGCTCAAATCCACGCCGCTAAAATAGTCTTTTGACAGCGAATAACGTACACTTTCAAAAAAAAGGGAGTTTTGACACAGCAAAAAAAAGTGAAAATCCCGAATCAACGAAGGATAACTACGCAGCAGTCGCGCTTTGACGTGGTCGGCGATGTAGGCATTGGATGATGAGCGATTTTTTGGGAAAATGCGCCCATCGTCGGTGTTGCCAAAATGAGTCAGGTACGTTTCCCAAAGCTCTATTTCGGTGGGTAAGCGGCCTTTGAAAAACAAAAACTTGTAAAAAGACAACGCGAAAGGCGGCAATTTGGCTTTTTCGACGGCGGGGTCTTTGGGGAGATTTTCGCCAGAGTAGGGGAGGAGTGCTACCTGCTGCTCGATGTCGGCTACGCTCCACTGCACCCGACGAGTCAGGGCGATTTCGTCGCCGTCCATGGTGAGGTCGAGGGTAGTGGCGTCGTCGAAGAGGGGGAGACTCATACGTCCAAGGGGTTGAGGGCTTGGTTCAAATCTTCAATCAATTCTTCCACTTCTTCCAATCCGATGTAAAGACGCACTAAACGATGTTCAGGGTTGTATGGGTCAAAATTTTGGGGGGCGATACCCGCGCACTTGGGCATGACCAGTGACTCGTGCCCTCCCCAACTCACGGCCAACAAAAAGTATTTTAGGTTTTTGACAAACAACTCAAAGTCCTCATAACGAGTGGCTTTGAGTGAAATTGTAACCAGCCCACAGGCCCCCGTCATTTGTTTTTGGGCCAACGCATACTGGGGGAAGTCGGGGTCGAAAGGAAAAAAAACTTTTTCGATTTTGGGGTGATTTTTCAAAAAATCAACAACCCGCACCGTACTTTCTGAAATATGCCGCAGGCGAATCGGCAAAGTACGGAGTCCACGCAGCAGCAGCCACGCATTGAAAGGCGACACAAACGCCCCCGTGTTTTGGGCTTCGTGGTCGAAGATTTTCTTGATCATTGCTCTACTACCTGTAAGTACACCCGCCACGGTATCGGAGTGGCCGCTGATGTACTTGGTGGCCGATTGGAGACACAAGTCAATGCCGAAGCGGTGGGGTTTTTGGTACAGCGGTGTGCAGTAGCTGTTGTCTATGACCGTGATGATGCCCCGTGTTTTAGCCAACTTTGCTACCGCTTCCAAGTCTTGAAGTTCAAACGTAAGCGAGTTGGGCGATTCCAGATAAATCAGCTTGGTGTTTGGGCGGAGCGCAGCCTCGAAGTTTTTGATGTCTGTACCATCAACGTAGGTCGTGCTGATGTCAAAACGCGGCAGGATGTTGTCAAAAAGTTTCCATGCCCAGGTATAGGGCTTGTGTACGCTCACGACGTGGTCGCCCGCGCGAAGCTGCGGCACAACAGCACAAAAAATAGCCGACGCGCCACTGTTGAGCACCAAGCAATCTTCGGCTTCGTCGAGGGCAGCCAATTTCTGACGGAGCATATTGACCGTGGGGTTCATGCCACGGGTGTAAAGATAGGCCGACATTTCGTCTTCAAAAGCCGCCCGCAGCGAAGCAAAATCGTCAAAGACAAAATTGCTCGTCTGCACGATAGGAGGACTGACGGCATTGAAATACTGCGCTCGTTCTTCGGCGAGTTGATTGATGATTTCGGAATGGTGCATAGCTTCGGAGCTAACCGCTTGGGCTAAAAGGGGCTGAATGTAAGCGCAAAATTTATTTTTTGACAATCGGAACTCGAATCTGCGACGGGTAAGCGGTTGAATGATAGATAATATTGCGCGCCACAACGCCTTTGGATTCGTCGTAATTGTTGCCGCCCGTGTTGAGATTGCGGTCAAAACGCGGGAAATTACTGCTCGATACTTCGATGCGTAGGCTATGTCCTGGCGCAAAATAATTGGACGTGGACATCGGGCTGAGGGTCAGTTTATAGACTTTGCCTTTTTCCATCATCACTTCTTTGTCAAACCCCTCGCGGTAGCGGGCGCGCAAGATGGTTTCGTCCAAATTGTAGGCTTTGCCGTCGGGGTAAACATCCAAGATTTTGACCGTAAAATCGGTGTCTTTGGCATCAGAACCCACATAAAGCGTGGTTTCGATGCTGCCCGTCAGCTCGGCTCCGTCTTTGAACGGCTCAGTGGTATAGACCAAAATATCGCTGCGGGTTTCCATTTGGTGCTGGTCAAACGACCCGCCCTGCACGGCATTGCCAATGCAACACACGCCACCGCCGTTGGACGGTACGGGGTAAGCGGGGTCATACACAAACTCATCGGCTTTGCTGTCTTTGGCGGGGGGCGTGGCAGTGAGCTTGCCATCGCCGTAGAGGCTGTTGGCGCGGCCACCGCTTTGGAGGTAATAGGTGGTCATTTCGACGTTGGCGGGTGGCCACGTTTCTGACGATTGCCACTTGTTCGACCCCATCGTAAAGTACTGAACACGAGGTGTTTTTTTGTTGAAATCGTTGGCCGTGCCTTTGAGGTGCATGTCAAACCAGCCGTAAGTCAGGTCGTCGTAGTTGAGGCGGGCGTCGCCCATGCTGCGCTCACCCACGATGGTGTTTTCGGTGGCGCGTTTGTAGGCGCAGTGGAGGGTCGGGGCAATGACGAGATATTGTTGGTCGCGGATTTGCGGGTCGGTGGCATTTTTACGGACGTGGTTGAACAACGCCAAGTTGGGACTCGTGGCCACGTCGTACCAAGACACAAACCAGAACGCAGGCTTGTTGAAAGGCATATTGTCGTGGTAAAGCCCGCCTTTGAACCAATCGGGGTCGTTGGGTTTGCGCCGAATCATTTTTTCATAGACGCCCACGCTGCCATTGACATTTTTGAGAATATCGGCCACGGGCAAGTGCCGCAAGCCTTT
>JALOLW010000308.1 GCA_025455795.1 Spirosomataceae bacterium | reverse complement strand
CTTTTATTTCTCTCAGGCGACTTCTTGATTTAATACAATTTATCAATGTTAAGATTGCAGCACCTTTACCTTTCAATAAATTAATTGTCCAGTAATATTGATTTTCATATAAAATGTGGACTTAGCCCAATCACGGCCAACATTCGGCCCGTTTGGCCTTTTTCCAATCGGAAAGAGAAATAGTGGTCGTTGTGCGTGACGGTAGAGTAGGGGGAAACTTCAATTTGAGAAGTAGGTACGCCAAATGCCTGCAATTGGGCCACATTGGCGCGTTTTAAGTCCACCCAATACTTTCCGGTGGTATTGCCCGCGCGTTTGAAAAGCGACTCAAACTGTACGGCAACTTCCACGCCTACTTCAAACGAACATTCGTCTATGCACGTACCCACGTAGGCGTAGCAGTCGGTGGGTTGTGTGCCGTAGTTTATTTGCATTTTTTCGAGGGTTTTCAATACAATTTCGGCCACCGTGCCACGCCACCCCGCGTGGATAGCCGCAACTGCCTGATTTTTAGGGTCATAAATCAACACGGGCGTACAGTCGGCTACGGTGACAGCGACAAATACATTGGGGACGTTGGTCATCAAAGCGTCGTAGCCTTCGCTGCGACCCGCTTGCGTTACGACTTGTATCTCAGCACCGTGTACTTGGTACGAGGTCGCCAACACGTTTTCAGAAATCCCCAATGCTTCAAAAAACAATTGGCGGTTTTGGGCCACGTGTTCGGGCTTGTCTTGGGTGCTGAGGCCGAGGTTGAGCGACGCAAACGGCGTAGCACTAACGCCACCCAGACGGGTACTTTCGGCGGATAATAGCCCTGGAAATGAGGCGAATATGGCAGGTTTTGTAAACATATTTCTAATAAGCAAACTCGTCTTTGGGAAATAAGTCGGTATTGAAGTCAGGTTGTGAACTGACGTGGCCTGCTTGGTAAGTTTGAAAGGTTTTTAATTCTTTTTTGACTACCGACACGGGGTCTATTTTTGCGGCTTTGAAGAGGGTATTCTGTTCAAGTGCTGATAACTTTTGGTCAATACTCTTCTGAAAATCAATGGGTTGGTCAGTGCCAATCAAAATCAGTTCGTTGCCATATACGTACCGAAACACCGACATCATCGTAAGTCGGGTACGCTCGGTGGCGTGCCAAGACACCGCAAAACCGCCCGCATTGAGCCGCGATTGGAGAAGTTGGAAATAGGCTTTGGAGTACAGATTGCCCGCGTAGGCCGACGTAGGGCGCAGTGCGTCGGCTTCGATGAGGTCATAGCGTTGGGGATTTGAGCGCAGCGCGTAGCGTCCGTCGCGCCAGTGAAAGTAAATACGCGGATGATGCAACAACGCCCCGACCACTTTCATATCGGCTTTTTGGGCGTAGGTTTCCAGCACTTTCCCTTGATTGGCCATGAGTTCAAAACAATCTATCCGTTGGGCTTCGTTGATGCGTCCACACACGCCGAGTAGCGTCCCACCCGAGCCTAAGCCAATCACAGCCAACTGCTTCGGCGCAGGATGCAACACCGTAGGAATCAGCCCCAACGCTACGTGAACAGGGTCGGTGTAAAAGGGCAATTTGCTCTGTCCGAGGCCGTTGGCAAAAACAATGCCTTCGGTTTCGCTCCCATTTTGGTGGGTTTTGATAACCGACAAACCCGTGCGGTCTTCGTCGTAAAAAAACTGACTATCTTCTTTTAAACCATTAAAAACCCGCCAAAAACGAAAGTTAGAAGGCAGTAATAGCGTCAATCCAGTAACCAAAGTCAGGGCTATTGCCACACGTCCCCATTGATTTTGCCAAAAAGCACGGTGCAATACCAATAGATAAACCCCGCCAAGCAGTAAAACCACTTTGAGGGTAGTTGCTGTGCCTAACGTTTCAAAACCCACAAAAGCGACCGTCCACGCGCCAAAAGTGGAGCCGACGATATTGGCAAACTGCAACCAACCCACGCGCCGCCCCACTTCATCGGGGGAGTCTTGGACGAGTACTTGCGAAAGTGAAAAACTAACACCCATCAAAAAAGTGGGTAGCCAAAGCAAAAACAATGGCAACGCCCCGTAAATCACCAAGCGCGACTGAAAACTCCAAGTAGGCTCGTATCGCTCCAAATACGCCCGAATAATTTCTAAAAAGCTAAAGTGTTGTAAACCAAAGAGTAGCAACAGAAAAGACAGGGCGGTATAAATATAAATTCCCGCTTGTCCCCACCAAAACCATGCTTTGGCTTGGGCTACGGACGGTCGCCAACGCGCCCCTGTGTAGGTGCCAAGTGCCAAGCCACTCAGGTAAATACCGAGCAAAATAGCAAACGTCACCGAGACCGACTTGACCATCAGTTCAAGAACGCGAAACCAAATCAACTCCAACGAAATCGCCGCAAAACCCGACCACGCATACTGTCCCGCCCAAGCGATAAAAGTTGGGGTCCAGGTGAAATTTTCCCGTTGGTGGTTTACTGTTTGGACCCACCCCTCATCCCGCGATTCAGCCGCACCCCCTCCCAAGAGGGGATTAGTCCCTTCGACATTATCTCTTTGCCCTCTATTCAACACCCAATACCCTCCCACCGCGCAGGCGAAATTGACGATAGCACCCACCCAAACCGAATGTTCAAAGCCCAACTGTCGCACCAGCCAGACGCCCGTAATCCACGCCCCAAAAGCGGCACCGAGGGTGTTGATAAAATACAGCCGCCCGATGTAGCGGGCTTGCTCGGCCACATTTTCCCACACAATGGCTTTGGACAAAACAGGCAACGAAAACCCCATCAAACAAGTGGGAAGCAGCAAAACCCCGAACAAAACGAGGTAGGTTTGACCCAAAGAAGACGTTTGGAGGCCGCTTTGTTGGTACAGATAATCGTAGATGAAATACTTGCTCACGAGTGCGAAAAGCCCGATACCTACTTCGGCCAATACAAAATAACGCAGGTTTTGCCGTTGGGTGGCGCGGTCGGCTACCCAGCCTCCCCACAAATAGCCCAGCCCCAGCCCCGCCATAAACGCCGATACAATCAGACTGACACTTTCGGTACTCATGCCCGTATAAAACACCAACCACCGCTGCCAGATGATTTGGTACAACAAGGCCGCAAATCCAGAGCCAAAATAGATGAATAACAGGCGGTTAGGGTGGGTTTTTATCATAAAAAACGGAGAATGAAACGAAAAGGGACTGGCGTTGTTGGGGAATTAGAATTCTGTCAGCCCATAACCGAAGTTGATAATTGCAAAATTGCTGATGTTTTACTCATAAGCCAAATTTATAATGTCCTGCCCGAACTGAAGCACAATAAAGAACAAGTGCTGAGGCAATATTCGTCAAGTCCCAACAATGCCAAACTTGTGGTTAGCTGTTGTTTTTCTTTTTAAGATCGTCCAATTTTTTGTTTAATAGTGATTTGTCATTGTCAGTTTTTGCTTTTTGTTGTGCCATTTCAAAATACCAAATAGCTTTTGCATCGTCAATGTCTGTATATAAATAACCAAGCAAGGAAAAGTAATAATGATTGTCTGCTATATTTAATTTTTCTGCCTCTATAATTGCTGTTTGTTTACCCTTTACTTGTGCCAACGCATACGTTCTGTTGAGTGCTGTTATTGGTGAATATTCAATCAGCAAAAGTTGATTATAGGCTTGTAAAATATTGTCCCACTTTTTTGGGTTTTCAAGTTTGCTACTATGCCAATAGGCAATGTTTGCCTCTAAATGATATTTGCTTAATTCATTACCGCTGGCACTTTGTATTAAATAAAAATTTCCTTTTGCTATGAGTTCTTCGTTCCATAAATTTTTATCTTGTTGGTCATACAAAATTGGTTCACCTATTTGATTGGTTCGTGCTTCAAAACGTGAAGCGTGAAAGCACATTAAAGCCATTAAAGCGTTTACAATGGGTTTATTTGTAGTTTTATTTTCTATCAAAAAATAATTTAACCGCATTGCTTCCAAGCACAATTCTTTTCTCAAATGAGTTTTCTGTGTACTTGAATGATAACCTTCATTAAAAAGCAAGTACAATGTTGTCAGTACAGTTTCTAATCTTGAATTAACATCGTTTTCAGTGGGCAGCTCAATTTTAATATTTTCTGTTCGTAATTTTTCTTTGGCTCTAAACAATCGTTTGTTGATGGTTTCTTTATTCGTCAAAAATGCCTCTGCAATTTCGTCAATTCCAAAACCACAAAGAATCCTCAATGCTAAACCAATTTGTGCTTCTGCTGGAATTATTGGATTGCAAATTGTAAAAATCATTTGCAATTGGCTGTCAGTTATGTTTTTATGAGATAAGTCAACTTCAACTTCTTCACTTAGGTTTTGATTCTGTTTAATATCAAAAACTATTTTTTCAGAAAATGTTTTATGTTGCTTAAAGTAGTCTTTGGTTTTGTTTTTAGCAACTGTATAAAGCCAAGCCGTTGGATTTTCGGGAATGCCTTTTAATCCCCAAGTTTCGGAAGCCAATAAAAAAGTATCGTTTGTAATGTCCTCAGCAATTTCAATATGAACAATACCAAATAACTTACAGAGTACAGAAATTATCTTTCTGTACTCTGTTTTAAAAAGTTGTGCAATTAATTCTTTCTCGTTCAAATTAACTGTTAACTGCTACTATACTTCTGACTTCAACGTTTCCTCCATGGCTGAGGATAGGACAACCTTCTGCTAACGTCATCGCTTCGTCAATGTTGATAGCTTTTACAACGATGTAGCCACCAATAATTTCTTTTACTTCTGCATAAGGACCATCGGCAATTACATTATTGGGCTTCAATATTTTGCCTTCAAAACTCAAACGGTTTCCACTTGCCATTTTTCCTTGAGCAGCAATACCACCCATCCAATCCATCCAATGTTGAATGTTGCCTTGCATTTGTTCTGGTGTAGGCCCAAACGATTCGTTGATTTCGCTTCTGAAAATCATCATAAATTCTTTCATTTTTTTACTTTTTAAATTGTTTAAAATATTTGTTACAACCCTATGACGATTGGCCTTTTCAAAATTGGACAAATATTTCAAAGATTTTTTTGTCAGTTGATGTTTGCAGAGTGTTCGGTCAAAATAACAACTAACCACGAAGTTACCGCAACTGCGATCGGATTTGATTGGCGGTGTTGAGGTCGCCTTTGCGCTCGTAGGCCATGGCCAAATACTGCGCCGCGTCTTTGTTGGACGGGTCTTGGGTGAGGGCTTCGTTGAGCATGAAAATCGCGTTGTCGTTTTGGTTGAGGTTGATGTACGCTATGGCCATCGTAATCATGGGGCCGATGTACTCAGGAAAAATCTCCAATGCCTTCTGACATTCTTGCAGTGAC
>JALOLW010000307.1 GCA_025455795.1 Spirosomataceae bacterium | reverse complement strand
GTGTAAACATTCCTACGCACTTTGTGGCTGCCGATGCCATAGTCAATGGCAATGCCACTTGGATTGAGCAGCAGTGGGAAACTGCTCGTTTCTTGGTTCGTAACCACGAAGCCAATGAAGCGATTTTGGTCATTGATGAGATTCAAAAAATAGACAACTGGGCCGAGACTGTCAAAAATCAGTGGGATAGAGACAGTTTTTCGGGCGTAGCTATCAAAGTAATTTTGCTCGGGTCGGCCAAATTGTTGCTACAAAAAGGGCTTACAGAATCGTTAGCAGGGCGTTTTGAGGTGGTTCAGCTGACGCACTGGTCGTTTGCCGAAATGCAAGCGGCATTTGGTTTTAGTGTGGAGCAATTTGTGTGGTTTGGGGGCTATCCAGGAGCCGTCGCTTTGATTGGCAACGAAGAACGCTGGCGAAACTACATTTTACATTCGTTGGTAGAAACCACGATTTCAAAAGATATTTTGATGCTTTCTCGGGTTGATAAGCCTGCCTTGTTGAAACGACTGTTTGAGTTGGGGTGTCATTATTCGGGCCAAATTGTGTCTTTGACCAAGCTCATCGGTCAGTTGGTAGATGCAGGAAATACCACCACGCTTTCGCATTATTTGACGCTATTAGACTCTGCGGGGTTGCTCACGGGCATTGACAAATACGCGCCCGAGTTGGTCAGACAACGGGCTTCTATTCCCAAATTACAAGTACAGAACGCCGCTTTTTCGTCGGCATTGAGCCAAAAAACGATGGCCGAAGCCACTGCTCAACCCGAAATTTGGGGGCGATTTGTGGAAACGGCCATTGGAACACACTTGACAAGGGCAGCCAGACTGGGCGACATCAAGCTGTATTACTGGCGCGAAGGCAACGACGAAATAGATTTTGTGATGGAACGAAAGGGTGTAGTCATTGGCATAGAAGTAAAAAGTGGCCGAACGCAAAGTGCCAAAGGCATGGCCGCGTTTCAGAAAAAGACAAAAGCCGATAAAGTTTTACTGGTTGGCAATAGTGGCATTTCGTGGCAGGATTTTCTACGTGCCGACGTAAAATCTTTCTTTTGACCAACACCCCGCTACTCTACCAATCGCGCTACGGGGTAGCGGTTGAAAGTGGGTTCAAAATAGGGCGAGTTTTGGTAAATGAAGTTCAGTTGAGCCGCGCCGTTTTTGGCAAATGCGTCGTCGGCTTTCTTTTTGGCTTCCAATTTTTGACGCAACGACTCGTCTTTTTGGAGCAGTTGGGCGGCTATATCCTCAAAAACGTATGCCGAATAACCCTCTTTTTGGCTCAAAATACTGTCGAAAAAATTCCACGCAAAAAACGAATCGGGGGCTTGTGGTTCGAGCGTTTCGACGATATAGCGGTTTACAGCCTGATTGACTTCAATGCGATAGTCACCTTTGTAAAACTTCAACCGCTGTTTTTCTTTGCGTATTTTTACCTCGCTGTGATTGTAATGTCCCTCGTAAGGTTTGGCGGGGCTTTTGTAATCTTCGATGTAATACACCTCTACGTCCAACTCCATATCAGTAGTCAAGCGGCTGACTTTGACCCCGTTGCGGGTGAGTCGCTCGGCTACTTTGATCCAGCTTTGCGGCAAAATATAAGCGCGGGGCGCGGTGATACTGAGGTCGGGGATAAACTTATCGTAAAACGGAATCCGTTTGGTAAAGGGTTCGTTGCGGTCGTAGTAGAGGCGCGTTTGGCCGCTCACGTCGCTGGGCTTGTACTTGGCCGCGTAGCCCCGAAACGTAATCGAATCCACGACGGTTTTGTCGAGTTTCCAACTGAGCGGAAACACTTTTTGGACTGCCACGGCTTGGTCGGCTTTTTGTTTGTTGGCGATCATTTGGGCGGCGTGCTTGCTCGTGAGCGCAAGGGCGATTTCCATGAGCTTGTACGTGCCTTTGACGCGCGTGGGGTAGTCTTTGAGCATATGTAATTCTACCACGTAGGTTTCACAGTTGAACAAGGCCGCGTAGCCCGAACTGTACCGTGGGCCGTCGTTAAAGCCCTGATAGCCCGTCTCTGGCGTAGCCCCAAACGCATTGACGTACGGAATCGGGTCAAAACCCGCTTGGCTCAGTTGGCGGTCGAACTGCGGCTTGAAAGTTTCGCTGAAAAATTGCGATACCAACGGATGAAACTTGTCTTTTTGGGTGGGAAAGTACGTCATAGCGTGCTGATAATCAGCTCCGTTGGAAGTGTGATTGTCAATGACGAGTTGGGGTTTCCAGGTTTGAAACATCTGCTGCCATGCTTCGGCGTCTTTGGTGTCGTTTTTTATAAAATCGCGGTTGAGGTCGTAGTTGCGACTATTGGCCCTGAAACCGTAGCTATTAGGGCCGTTTTGGTTGGGGCGCGACACACCACGGTTCAAGCACCCGCCTACGTTATAGACGGGTACGATACACAACAGTACATTGGCTGGCAACTGCTTGTTTTTGAGCAACTCTCGCGCCCACATCATGCTCGCATCTATGCCTTCGGGTTCGCCCGGGTGAATGCCGTTGTTGATGAGCAGCGTGACTTTGTCGGCTTGGGGCTTGAAGATTTTATTGGCCGATAGTACCAATAAATGCAGGGGATGGCCCGTGTCGGTCGTGCCTACTTCGAAGAGTTGGGCTTGGTCGTATTGCTGGTCCAATGACCGATAAAACGCCATGATTTCTTGGTAAGTGGCCGTTTCTTGGCCGTTGCTCTTTTCGTAAGGGGTGATTTGGGCAACACTTGCCAAAGCATAAAGTGACATCCCAAGTAAAACGGCAGTAAAACGGAGTAGTTTATTCATGAGATTGGATTCAAATATTCTTTTGCAAAACTGCACAAAAATTGTGATTTAGTAATGTTCCAATGGCCAACTATCACAACATTGAAATGACTTCGATGTGTCAATAAAACCTTGCAACTTTGCACCATTAAGTACTAAAGCAAAAGTTTTCGGGGGCTTGATTCGTCGCACTCAGCCCCACAAGGGTTCAAAACCCTTGTGGGGATATACCCGAAAACTTTTACTCAACTCCCTAAAAATCAAAATACAACATGAATCGCCTCACTTCCATTGATTTTCTACGCGGCTTCGTCATGGTCATCATGGCACTCGACCACACCCGCGACTTGATGCACGTTGATGCACTTACCCAAGACCCTACAAACTTGGCCACCACAACACCGATGCTGTTTTTCACCCGTTGGATCACGCATTTATGCGCTCCGACCTTTGTTTTTCTGTCGGGCGTATCGGCTTTTTTGTCTTTTCAAAACCAAAATAACCCTGACGAAAGCCGCCGCTTTATGCTCAAACGCGGTTTGTGGTTGATATTTTTGGAGTTCACCGTTGTCAATTTCGGGATTTGGTTCGATGTGAGTTTTGGTATTTTGATGTCACAAGTCATCGGGACTATCGGTTTTGGTTTCATTGTATTGTCATTATTATCGCGTTTTTCGCCCAAAACTATTGGTCTTATCGGCCTCACAATTATTTTTGGACACAATTTATTGGCCAATGTCAATTTTCCGCCAGGTACTGCATTGCATTACATTTGGGGCTATTTATTCCGATTGAGTTTTTGGCAATTCCCTTCCAAATTCATCTTTTTTGTCAATTATCCAGTTATTCCTTGGTTGGGCATTTTATTGGCAGGTTTTGGTTTTGGGCTATATTTAAGAGTGCCTGATGCACAACGGCGTAAGTTGTTTTTGCAAGTTGGACTGGCGGCATTGTCCGTTTTTGTACTGCTTCGTACTTTTAATTTATACGGCGATACGCAACCCTGGAATTACGCCCAAAAGCATTGGACGTATTCGATTTTGTCGTTTATGAACGTCAATAAATACCCACCTTCGTTGCTGTTTGTGTGTGCTACTTTGGGCGTTTCTTTGTTACTACTCTATTTTTTTGACGGGAAAACCAACCGTTTTACCCAAACAATGCGCGTTTATGGCAAAGTCCCCTTGTTTTATTATCTTATTCATTGGTACGTTTTGCATTGTTTGTTGCTTGTTTTAATGTTATTTCAAGGTTTTCAATGGTCGGAATTAAATTTTGAACCCTTTGGTTTTGGTCGCCCAAAAACAGGCGGTGGCGTGGGTTTGTTGGGTGTTTACGTGATTTGGTTGAGTGTCGTAGCGGCTTTGTATCCTTTGTGTGCTTGGTACAGTCGTTATAAAGCAGCGCATCCAGAACAATGGTGGTGGCGGTATTTGTAAAACATAGCGTTTAGACGTTTCGGAGACTTTGTAAAAAAACAACCTTTGAGAGATGAAAAAAAGCAGTAGCACTACCGTGGATGCTTACATCGAGGAGCAACCACCAGCCGCCCAGCTCGCCCTAAAAAGGCTGCGAGCAATGATCAAAAAACTCGCACCAGAGGCCGAAGAGGGCATTGCGTACCAAATGCCTGCCTATAAATACCGAGGCAAACCACTGATTTATTTCGGGGCGTTCAAGGTGCACATTAGTATTTTTCCGACCAAATCACCCGTGGCCATGTATCAACAAGAACTCGCCGCGTACCAAACTTCCGCAGGAACGATTCAATTTGCCTTCGACCACCACTTCCCAGAGGACTTACTCCAAAAAATCATTTATCTGCGATTGGGAGACATTGAGACAGCAACTGAAAAAAAACGGACTCAATGATGTTTGTTGTTGTTGAAAATTTTATTATTCCTATAAATACTTTTATAAAAATGGGAATTTTGTATTTTTTGCGAAATAAAATTTGCTTAATAGAAAATACTCAATACATTTGGATACAATTGAGTAGAAACACTCGCCTCGACGGGTAATTGGGGAATTCCCGACGAGGTTTATTGTCAAAACGTAGGTAAACAATTCAACATGACTGACTACACGCAAGTCCGTCGCGTACCTTACGATTACTTGGTGTTGGCCACGGGATCGGCCCCGTTTGTACCCAATATCGCAGGCGTAGAAAAAGACGGCGTGTTTGTCTATCGCACCATCGAAGACTTAGAAATGATGCAATCTTACGCCACCAAAGCCCGCAAGGGGGCGGTGATTGGCGGTGGATTGTTGGGGGGGGAGGCGGCCAAAGCTTTGTTGGATTTGGGGTTGGCCGACGCTTCTATTTTTGCCATCGGCGAATGTGCCTTGCACGAGGGCATGATTTATGGACTCGTAGCCCCAGGCTATGACATGGCCAACGTGCTGGCCGAAAACCTTGTCAAGGATACGCACGCACTTTCGGCAGACGCGGGGAAAGGGGCGAGGTTCAAATCTTTTGATATGTCCACCAAACTCAAACTTATTGGGGTGGACGTGGCGAGTTTTGGGGATGCCTTTGCCGAAGGACGCACCA
>JALOLW010000306.1 GCA_025455795.1 Spirosomataceae bacterium | reverse complement strand
AAAAAGAAGATTAGATAAAACGCAAAAACAAAGCAATAAAATGAGCTTTTTCATAGATGTTGAATTGATTTAAAAATAGTCATTCTGTTACTCCCGTTCGTGAATCGTGCTTTGGCGCAGGCGCAGATAAGAACCATCGCGCTGAGAAAAAGAAGCGCGGATTTCGGCAATGAGCGACAGCGCGATTTCTTCCGGCGAGACAGCCCCAATATCCAAGCCCACGGGCGCGTGGATGCGTTCAAAATCTGCCGCCGAAATGGGCGTACCCTCTTCGGCCAATTCGCGCCAGATTTTTTCCGATCGCACCCGTGGCCCCAACATTCCGATATAAGGCGCGGTGGTCGCCAAAGTTCTGGGCAGGTTGGTTTTGTCGGTTTTGTAGTCGTGCGACATCAGCACGAGGGCCGTGTGGGCGTCTATTTCTACCTGTTCAAAATTTTCTGGGGGAACGATTTCATCCACCAATTGTGCGATTTTACGATTGACTTTCAGCGGATTGGCTATGACCGTAGCCCGCCATCCCATTTCTTTGACCAACCGTGTGAGCGGATAAACATCGTACTGATGCCCCCACATCAGCAGGTGGATTTCGGGGGGGAGTATTTCCACAAAAGCGTTGAGGGTGTTGCCAGCCTCGTCTTCAAAACCAAAAGGAGAAGAGATACCTTTGGCGAGGCGAGCCTGTATTTTTTGTTCGAGTTGAGCTTCGATGCTTGCGTTGGCCAATACCGCCAAACTTGCGGCGTTGCTGTACCGAATCACCGTGCCAGCTTTGACCGAACCGCCCCCCGAAAGCCCCGTAAGCGTGACCAAAACGTGCGTTTGACGGCGTTCATTCATGCAGCTTTTGAGGACTTCCACGGGATTGTGAGGGTCGTTGAAGTCAAGCGGCGTAAAAAGCACGTCAATGATGCCGTTGCAGCCCAATCCCACGCCGATTTGGTGTTCGTCGTCGTTGGTAGTGTCGTAGGTTATCATCGAAGGGCTGGACTTGGCAATGGCCAAACGGGCTCGTTTGAGGGCGTCGCCCTCCAAACAGCCCCCGCTAATGCCGCCCACCCAGAGGCCATCGTCCATGATGAGCATTCGCGCGCCCGTGCGTCTGTACGAAGAACCTTCTACCCGCACCACCGTGACGAGGGCGGCTTGGGTGGTGCTGCGGTCGAGTTGGTCGTAGGTTTTGATGATTTCTTTAATTTCACGCATATCTCAAAATACTGTCGGCAAGTCGGTGGTGGTTTTTATAATCACCCACGAAAATACTAATTTCTTGTCAAATGCCCTCTTTTTATTTCTGCCCAATAACACCTTACTTTGTGCAGTTTTTCACCCTTTTCCCTCGCTAACCTACATGAAAAAGTTTTTAAAATGGACAGGCATCGTTGTCGCTGTTTTGGGTATTGGCTTTGTGGCAGGACCTCGCCCTGATGCTGCCCTCCTCTCCCCTACCCTACCCGTAGTGTCGCAAGCATTGCCCCAACTCGAAAAAGACATTGCTGATTCTGAGGCCAAATTTAACCTCAAGCCTGACAATCAAGCCCGTATCGTCTGGGCTGATAGCACCCAAAAACAAAAAACACCTTACAGCATCGTCTATATCCACGGTTTTGGGGCAAGTTGGGCCGAAGGTGACCCTATTCATCAGCAACTCGCCCAAAAGTACAAAGCCAACCTCTACCTCGCTCGTATGTACGACGCAGGCGTGAAAGACCGCGATGCATTCAAAACCCTTACACCCGAAAATTTTTTGGAAAACGCCAAGCACGCTTTGGCGGTAGGCAAAGCGTTGGGCGAAAAAGTGATCGTCATAGGGTGTTCGGCGGGTGGGCTACTTACTACTTATTTGGCTTCCGAACACCCTGACATTGCCGCGATTGTGTTGTATTCGCCTTGCTACGGTGTCAATGCGATGGGCCTGGCCACGGGGCCGTGGGGGGAGCAACTTCTTGGCGGTATCATGGGAACACACCGCGACATCACGCACTATACCCCTGAGCGTGCCAACTACTGGCTCACGCGCTTTCATACCAACGGCCTCCTGACGCTCCAAAAAACGATTGATGCGGTGTTTACGCCCACTGTTTTTGAGAAAATCAAAATGCCCGTTTTGATGGTGTATTATTACAAAGACGAAGAAAACCAAGACAAGGTGGTATCAGTCGAGGCCATCAAAAAAGGCTTCGAGATGCTTGGCACACCCGAAGCCCAAAAACGGCAAGTGGCGCTGCCCGAAGCAGGCGACCACGTGATAGCCTCGCATTTTACTTCCAAAGATTTGAAAGGTGTTTTTGAGGCTTCCGACAAGTTTTTGTCAGAGGTTGTCATCAAGCCATAACAACCTGATTTACAACATCCCAAAGTTGTTGAGATAATCAGTCACCGAGTGACGGATGACTTGGTGCGCTTCTTCGCGGCCATAGACGTTGGCGATTTCGCAAGTCATGGGTTCGCCAGGGAGGTTTTTGTAGGTCAAAAAATAGTGTTGGAGGCGATTGACCACCGACTGCGGCAGCTCGCTGATGTCGCGGTATTTGCTGTACAACAAATCATCTTTGAGTACGGCGATGATTTTGTCGTCGGCTTCGCCTTTGTCAATGAGCCGCAAGCCTCCGATAGGAATGGCCTGACAGAGGATGTCGCCGTGCGGAATCGTACTTTCGCAAAGCACGCAGAGGTCGAGCGGGTCGCCGTCGCCTTCTTTGATGTCGGCACGCCCCGACTGCTGCCGCGCAAAATCGGCAATGGCATCACCGCAGTAGGTTTTGGGGACAAAACCGTACAACGCTGGCACGATGTTGGAGTATTTTTGGGGGCGGTCTATTTTGAGATAGCCCGTCGTTTTGTCAATTTCGTACTTGACGGTATCGGTAGGCACGATTTCGATAAAGGCCGTGACCACTTCGGGGGCCTTGTCTCCAATCGGGATGCCGTGCCAGGGGTGTGATTTGTAAACACTTTTCATAAAAAATAGAATCTGGGCCCAATGGGGCGTTGGTGAGGGAGTTTGTTGATACGCAACAAAGATAGTCTCCGCTGTTAAAATAGTCTGTTAAACATTGGAAATTTTTCGGGAAATACCGATTTTGCACAAAAAACATCAATTCAAATGACAACGGCCACCCAAATCATTTTGACCGACGAACAAATAAAGGCCATAGACGACGGGCAGCTCGTCACAATTCCTGCCACCTGGGAGGAGTTCATGGACTTTTTACCTACAACTCATTATAAAACAGAGTACGCTCGTCATCACATTATCATCATGGGATTAGCAATTTTACTTCACGAATGGCTGGTAAGCCGCGTTTGCTGGATTTTGATTAACATGTACCAAAAACAACCCAATGTGCTGGTATTGAGCAGTAACTTGGGGGTATCAAGGCCCGAAAAATCTTATTTCAATCCCGATGTAACGGTGGTCAAGGAAAGTCCTGAGTTTTATAGGTCTTCAAAAGCCATCATCAAAAATCCTTTCATGGTGGTAGAAGTTCTTTCGGATAGCACCGCCAATTATGATTGGAAAGTCAAACTGATGCGTTACCAAAACATGGAAAGTATGCAGCAAATTGTTTTCATAGATCCAGATGATGTTTGTGTGACAGTGTCGAGCCGCTCAACTGAACCCAACGTTTGGACGATGATTACATATTACAATCCTACCGACATGGTCACGATAGATGGGCATACTTTTCCTCTTTCGCATTTTTTTGAGGGTATGCCCACTTTTCAGTAAGCTATTCACCATCAACAAATCACCACATAAACATAATGTCAGAAATCAAAGTACCAACCATGGCCGAGATGGCCGCCAACGGAGATACCCCCGAAGTGCTGTTTTGGGTAGGATGCGCGGGGTCGTTTGACGACCGCTACAAAAAAGTGACGCTTGCTTTTGTCAAAATCCTCAACGCCGTGGGCGTGAAGTTTGCCGTGCTTGGCACCGAGGAAGGCTGCACAGGCGACCCCGCCCGACGCGCGGGCAACGAGTTTACGTTTCAGATGCAAGCCATGGCCAACATCCAAGTGCTGGATATGTACGGAGTCAAGAAAATCGTGACGGCTTGTCCGCACTGCTTCAACACCCTCAAAAACGAATACCCCGCTCTCGGCGGTCACTATGAAGTCATCCATCATTCGGAATTTTTGCAGCAATTGATCAACGCGGGCAAAGTCAAAATCGAAGGGGGCGGCACCTTCAAAGGTCGCAAGATTACGTTCCACGATTCGTGCTACTTGGGCCGCGCCAACGATATTTATGAAGCACCACGGGCCGTTTTGGAAGCCTTAGACGCTGATTTGGTGGAGATGAAACGCGCCAAAGTCAAGGGACTCTGCTGCGGAGCGGGCGGCGCGCAGATGTTCAAAGAACCCGAAAAAGGCCGCAAAGACATCAACATTGAACGCATCGAAGAAGCCCTCGCCACGGGTGCCGATACGGTAGCGGTGGGCTGTCCCTTTTGTATGGTGATGATGACCGACGGCGTTAAAAACAAAGAGCGCGAAGATTCTGTGAAAGTCTATGACCTCGCGGAGTTGGTGGCACAAGCGATGTGAGGAATTATTCGTTATCAGTTATTCGTTCAGGGTAACAGCACGATACCGCACGGATAGCCCCAAAAATTAGACATTTTCGCATTCATTCATCTACACATTCACTCATTAATCCATGTATATTCCATTCGACGAAATAGACTTCAACGCCCGCGTGTGGGTATATCAAGCCAACCGCAATCTGACTCCTGACGAAGTAGGGACTGTCACCGAAACCCTCAAAGCCGCCCTCGAAGGTTGGCAAGCGCATCAGCAAGATTTGCTGGCAGCGGGCAAAGTGTTTCTGAATCGCTTTGTGGTACTGGCCGTAGATGAGTCGCAAGAACTGCCAAGCGGCTGTTCGATAGACAAGTCGGTGCATTGGCTACAAGAAATCGGTACGCGCTTGGGCGTGGATTTTTTTGACCGTTCCGTGGCGTATTTGGACGAATCGGGTCATCTTCAAACCCTTACTTTGCCCCAAATCAAAGCTGCCGTAGCCACCGAGCAACTCACGCCCAATACGACGGTTTTTGACAACCTCGTAGCTACCAAAGCCCAATGGATGAGCCGCTGGAAAGTGCGCGCCGCCGATACTTGGTTGAAGCGGTATTTTGTGACACAGGCCGTCCACTAAGATGGTTACTCGCTTTTCACCATTGTCGTATTCTTACCAACCTCAGGAAAAAATCTTGGATTTAAACGTTTTGGAGCGGTTGGAAAAGAAATTTACGGGTGCACAAAACAAAGCACCTTGTTTGTATTGGTTTAGGCATTAGGAAAAACCCTAAAAAGGTGCGTAAAGCATGATAATCATATCAAAAAAACGTAAGCGGTGGAATGATTTTTGCTCTGTTTTGAGTTAAAATCATCCACTCAAATGAACAAGCATCTACTCGGTCTTATTGTTTTTCTATCTTCTTTTTGGGCAATAGCTCAAAATAATGATTATTGTATCACCGTGCCATTGCCTCAAAAACATAACTTGGGGGTCAATATCAACGCTTTAGATGATTGGACGCGCGACCGCAT
>JALOLW010000305.1 GCA_025455795.1 Spirosomataceae bacterium | reverse complement strand
CCTTCAATATCAACGCGGGATATAAACTCACTCCCAAATTGACGGTGCGGACCAACGCCAGCTACATTCGCAATTTTAGCGGCAACCGCCCCAACCTCAGCTACGGTACCGAAAACATCATGTACTTGTTCAACTGCTGGTTTGGCCGTCAGGTGGACATCAACTCGCTCCGCGACTACTGGCAGCCAGGGTTGGAGGGGATTCAGCAGTACAACTTCAACTACAACTACCACGACAACCCGTACTTCAACATGTACGAAAACACCAACGCGCAAGACGTGGACCGGGTGATTGGTAACATCACGGCCTCGTACCAACTGACCGACTGGTTGTCGTTGCAGGCGCGTACCCAGGTGGATTTTCAAGACGACCTTCGCGAGCGTCGCCGTGGGTTTAGCACGCAGCGTTATCCGTTTGGCTCGTTCCGTCGGGAATCGGTGCAGACCATGGAGCAAAATTCCGATTTGATGTTGTTGGCCGACAAAAAACTCAACGATACTTGGACGGTAGGCGGCACGATTGGTGGCAACAGCCGCGTGAACAAATTTGAATATTTGGACGTTTTTGCCCCGCAACTCACCGTGCCAAGCGTGTATAGTTTGAACAACGCCCGCGTGCCTTTGCAGTTTTCGCAAAACAATACCCAACGCCGCATCAATAGCGTATTTGCCTCTGGACAAGTGGGTTACAAAGACATGCTTACCCTCGAACTCACGGGCCGCAACGACTGGTCGAGTACCCTCACGCTGCCCAAGGGCGTAGAAGGTGGCGCCGACAACTCGTATTTCTACTGGTCGAGTTCGTTGAGTGCGGTGCTGTCAGACATGATTAAAATGCCTTCGTTTATTTCGTTTGCCAAACTCCGCGCGGGCGTGGCCCAAGTAGGCAACGACACCGAGCCGTACCAATTTGCCCAGCCGTTCACCCCGCGTGACCCTTGGGGTACTACGCCCGCTTTTGGCGAGTCAGCCCAGATTCCTAACTTCTCATTGAAACCCGAAATCAGCAGTTCGCAAGAGTACGGTTTGGATTTGCGCTTGTTCAAAGGCCGCGTAGGGTTGGATTTGACTTACTACCGCACCATGAGCCGCAACCAAATCATCTTTTTGCCGTTGTCAATCACCACGGGTTACAGTTCGGCGGTGCAAAATGCAGGGCGTATCTTGAACCAAGGCTGGGAAGCCATGCTCAATCTTACCCCGATTCGCAACGATGCCCGTGGGTTTCGTTGGGACATCAACCTCAACTACTCGCGCAACCGCAGCGAAGTATTGGAGTTGGCCAACGGCGTGCAGAACTATCAGTTGGCGAGCCGTTATTTCTCGGTGGAGGCACGGGTAGGAGAGCGCATGGGCGATATGTACGGTTTTGGCTACCGCCGCGTCAGCGACCAAGCCACCCTGCCCAACGGCCAAGCCAATCCTGACTACGACCCCACGGGTCAGTCGGTAGGACAGTTGGTGATTGATGCCAACGGTCGTCCGATTGCTACTTCGTCTTTGGTCAAATTGGGCAATTACAACCCCAACTGGTTGGCGGGTATCAACAACTCGTTTACGTACAAAAACCTCAATCTCAGCTTCTTGTTTGACGTGCGCGTGGGCGGCCAAGTCTATTCGCACACCTACACCGTAGGCCGCGAAAGCGGGCAGTTGATAGAAACCCTCCAAGGCCGCGAAAACGGTTATTACAGCGTTGCCGCCGACCCCACCAACCGCAACGCCCCCGAAGGCACTTACTATGTGGTGCCTGGGGTAGTTCGCACGAGCGACGGTCGCTTTGTGCAAAACGAGCGTCGAATTTCGGCCCGTGAGTGGCATACGGCCTTCACGCTAGGCCGTCGGGTGTTGGAAGGGGCTACCTTTGATGCCACTTTTGCCAAACTCCGCGAAATGAAAATTGGCTACACCATTCCCAACCGGGTGTTTGGCTCGAAGATGCCATTCCGCAACGTCAATGTATCGCTGGTAGGTCGCAACTTATTTTTGTGGACAGCTGTGCCGCACATTGACCCCGAAACCGCCTCAGTATCAGGTGGTACAATTATCCCTGGGGCCGAGTCAGTGGCGATGCCATCGGCGCGTAACTACGGTATCAATATCTCGTTCAACCTTTAATTTATTGAACTGCATTGATGACACAGTTGTCAAACGCACTCATCCTTACATTCAAATCAAATGAAAAAATATTTCAAACGTATCGTAGCGGTGGCGTTAGTGGTGATGACTACCACGGCCTGCGACCGCAATTTTGAGGAAATCAACCCCAACGTTCCCAACACCGTCACGCCCGACTTGCTGTTGCCCACCATCATCCGTTCTACTGTCAATGAAAACATGGGGATTGGTTGGGGGATTGGCAACATTGTGATTCAGCACACGGCCAAGATTCAGTTTGTGAACGAAGACCGCTACGGTTGGGGTCAGTTCAACGGCGTATGGAACACCATGTACGGCAACCTCCGCGACGTGCAGAACATGTACGACATTGCCTCGAAAGCCAATCCTGTGCAACGCAACTACATGGGTATCGCGCTCGTGATGAAGTCATGGATGATGTCGCTCGTGACGGATGCCTACGGCGACTGCCCGTACAGTGAGGCTACCAAAGGAAAAACCGACAATTTTTTCCCAAAATACGATACCCAAGAGGCGATTTATGCGGGTATTTTACGCGATTTGACCGAGGCCAACAACCTCCTCAATACCGCCAATGAGCGCGTATCGGGCGATATTCTGTACAGCGGCGACGTAACCCGCTGGAAGCGCTTGGCCAACTCACTCCGCTTGCGCTATTTGATGCGGATTTCTAACCGCCGCAACGTAGCGACCGACATGCAGGCGATTGTGGGCAATCCCACCACCAATCCGATTTTTGCTTCCAACGCCGACAACGCCGCGATGCGGTATTTGCCCACCGTTCCCAACCAATTTCCGCTTTATACGAGTCGGGTGGGTTCGGTAGATGAGTTTCGTTTGAGCAAAACCCTCGGCGACCAACTCACCGCCCTCAACGACCCCCGTATCAGGGTGTTTGCGCGGCCTACGGTATCATCGGTGGCAGCGGGGCGGCCACAGTGGGTAGGTGTTCCCAACGGATTGGACGACAACGCCGCCCTGATTTTCAACGGTGGTGCCCAAAACATATCGCGCATTGGCACGCCTTACTACATTGATGGTTTTGGCACGCCCACCGATGCCGAGCTCAACATTGCCCGTGGTATCATCATGACATTCGGCGAGTTGCAGTTTATTTTGGCTGAGGCCGCCCAAAAACGCCTCATCACGGGCAGTGCGCGGGAGTTTTATGAGCGCGGCATCGCGGCTTCGTTTGGCTTTTATGGCCTCACCGTTCCTGCCGATTATTTGACCCAAAGCGGTGTCGCCTTTACCGAAGCCAACGCCCTCAATTTGATTGGTACACAGAAGTGGATTTCGCTGTTTTACAGCGGCTTAGAGGCGTGGTTTGACTGGCGGCGCACCAACATTCCTGCGTTGCGGGCGGGCGTATCCAACCTCAACAACAACCGTATTCCCGTGCGCTTCTTTTATCCAGATGCTGAGTTTACCCTCAACCGTCCCAACTTAGACGAAGCCATCCAACGCCAAGGTCCCAACGACATCAACACGGCGGTTTGGTGGGATAAGTAAATGCAAGAATGGGTAAATACGGGAGTATAGAAATTTGAAAAATGCGTAAACAATTGATAAACAAATGTTTACGCATTTTTTGTTGCGAGTCTTTTGCTTGATCACTTCACCCTCGTCGCTACACCGACCAACTGTGGTTTTTGCGTAGATATGAGCGACAACAGCACATCATTACAAGTTGTATTTGACCGCAAACTCCACGAGTTCGGAGGTTTTGTTGAATCTCAATTTGAGTAAAACGTTTTTGCGGTGCGAGCGTACGGTCTCAAAACTCACCGATAGGCGCGCCGCGATTTGCTCCGACGAAAGCCCCTGCCTTACCAGACCGATTACTTCGAGTTCACGTTTGCTAAGGGCGTATTTTTTTACAAAATAATCGTCGCGGTGCAGGTTCGGTTGCTGTTGGTTTATTCGCTCGTCGAAGACATTCTCTCCCAAAATTATCTTCTGAATTGCCCTCAAAATCTCTTGGCCTTTGCTGTCTTTGAGCAGATAGCCGTTGGCATTGAGGTCTTTGGCGGACTTCAAAAAATTGACCTCATTGTACATGCTCAGATACACCAACTTCACCTTTGGAAAGTGTTTTTTGATGTCTCGGCCCAGCACCAAGCCGTCTATCCCTGGCAGGTTAATGTCGAGTATTACCAAATCAGGAAGGAGTTTTTGGATGTTATGAATCACTTCGCGCCCGTGAAAAACCTGCTCTACCACGTCAAAATGCGGTGTCAATAATGCTTTGAGGCCATCGCTGAAAAGTTGGTGGTCTTCAGCTATCAAGATTTTGGTCATATTGGATTTCAAAAATATACGAATACCCATTGGTGCTTTCGCCTTTTTCCAACACCCGTGCGTGCAGGTATTCGAGCCTTGAAATTATACTTTTTTGACCAATTCCATTGCCTATGTCGTCTTTTTTTTCAACTACATCGCTGCATTCTACCGCTACGTGTAAAAATTCTGCGTGATAAATCAACTGTACGGTGGCTTCTTTGGATGGGCTGTGCTTTTTGAAATTGTGCAGGATTTCGACCAATATTCTGTACAGATTGAGGGCAATCAAGTTGGGAAAAGTATGCTGCTCACCAAAAACGATAAAGGTGATTTTGAGGCCAATGTCGTTGAGTTGTCGGATATGTTTTTCTAAGGAAGCCACCAGACCAAACGCTTCAAAATCAACGGGAAGGAGATTGTGAGAAATACTGCGTAGGTCATCTATGGCTTTGTGAATGAGCCGTTGGGTTTGGGGATCGGTAGTTTCTTTGAAGATTTGCTCTTTGAGTACCGACAGCGTAGAGCCAAGGTCGTCGTGCAAGTCTATGGCGATTTTGCGGCGTTCAGCTTCTTGGGTTTCGATTTGATTGGCGATGACTTTGGTTTCTAACTCTCTCTGTTCTTTGAGTTTACGAATAAACATGACACTCAGTCCAACCAATAATATAATAAACTCAAAAGTGAAAGCTGGTAATACGGAGTGAGAGAATTTGAGAGGTGTTTCTATGAAATTTTCTTCTGATAAAATTCTAACCAACAAAATGAATATAATAGGTATAAAACTAATAATATAGAGCCAAACGGTTTTAGGACGACGCTTGAAATTGTAATAAACTGTTGTTAGTGAGGTTGATATGAAAAACACGTAGGCGTTTAGCACACTATCAAATGGATAATATAAATAACCTAAGTCTAGGGCTGTTACTACCCAGACGTAAGTACATAACAAAAGAATGATGTTTGTGACAA
>JALOLW010000304.1 GCA_025455795.1 Spirosomataceae bacterium | reverse complement strand
ACTTTCGCGCTTGGTGCGTACCCAGCCTTTGACGGTCACGTTGCTGCCTACGGCGGCTTCGGCGAGGATTTGTTTAATCTGAATTGGACCCACGTTTATTAATTTGTGAATGAGTGAATAGCCCCCAAACCCCCGGAGGGGGATTTTTTATTTATTGGATTGAGTGCAGAAATACCTACATTGTGCACTCAAAAATTTGCAATCGAGCCGCAAAAGTACGGGTTTTGGCGGGGTTACGCAAGGTCGAGTTAGCCGCAAAAGTACGGGTTTTGGCGGGGTTACGCAAGGTCGAGTTCGCGCAAATACATCTGAATCGTGTTTTCTAACCCAAAATAGAGGGTATCACAAATGAGCGCGTGGCCGATGGAGACTTCATCTAAAAATGGGATTTGTTGTTTGAGAAAGCGTAGATTGTCCAAACTCAAATCGTGACCTGCGTTGAGGCCAAGGCCCACTTGCTGGGCCATCTGAGCGGCTTCAACAAAAGGCGCAATGGCTTTGTCGCGGTCGTCGAAATAGTGAGTGGCGTAGGGTTCAGTGTAAAGTTCCACGCGGTCGGCCCCACATATTTTAGCCCCTTCGACCATCTTGGGGTCGGCATCCACAAAGACCGAAACACGGATGTTGGCACTTTTGAAAGTTTGGACCAAATCCGTCAAGCGAGTGCGGTGCGTGAGGGTGTCCCAGCCCGCGTTGGACGTGATTGCACCGACGGCATCGGGTACGAGTGTCACCTGCGCAGGCCGCGTGCGAAGCACCAAGTCCACAAATTTGGGTTCGACAGGATTGCCTTCAATGTTGAACTCGGTCGTGACGATTTCTTTCAAATCCAGCACATCTTGGTAGCGAATGTGCCGCTCGTCGGGGCGTGGATGTACCGTAATACCCTGAGCACCAAAACGCTCGCAGTCTATGGCGACTTTGACAAGATTGGGATTATTGCCACCACGAGCATTGCGAATGGTGGCTATTTTGTTGATGTTTACGCTTAAACGAGTCATAATCAGTTTCGAGTTTAAAGTGCCGAATTCGTATCAGAAACGAGTTTTTTGCCTTATTTTCCTAACACATTTTTGACAAATTTTAATTCCACTACTTAACATTATTGGTTTTTGTCTAACTTTCGGCAAAAATATTGATATTATCAATAACTATATCTGCTTTGAAAGAAACGTATCACCGCTGGTACTCGCCCACGCTCGGGCGCGACATCGAAATGCTCACCTTTGGGCATTGGGGCTATCCTGTACTGCTATTTCCTACCTCAATGGGTAGTTTTTATCAAAACCGCGACATGGGGCTGACGGGGGCTGCGCGGTGGTTTGTCGAAACGGGCAAGGTCAAGTTGTATTGTATTGACAGCATTGACAAAGATAGTTGGTACGCCAAGCATCTTCATCCTTCTATCCGAGCGCGAAACTATGCCACTTACGACCGTTTTGTGAATGAAGAACTCGTCAATGCGATTCGACACGAGTGTAACGTGGACAAAATCGGCGTGGCTGGTTGTAGTTTCGGAGGCTATCATGCCCTCAACTTTGCCTTCAAACACCCCGACAAAGTGGCTTATATGTTTAGCATGAGTGGGGCGTTTGATATTAGGAGTTTTTTGGATGGCTACTACGATGATACGGCTTATTTCAACAATCCCGTGGACTTCATGCAGAACGAGCAGAGCTGGCGATACGGGCATATGAAAATCGTTTTGGGTACATCGGAGTGGGATATTTGCCTGAACGACAACATGAATATGTCGCGTATTTTGAAGGCCAAGGGCATCAATCATTGGCTCGACATCAGAGGTTGGGAAAGCCACGATTGGCCGCTTTGGAACAAAATGTTTCCCGATTATTTGTCAAAGATGGGATTATAACAGCCCTAAAAACCCCTAAATGGGCTTTTAAACAAACATACAAAACTCCCCCCTGGGGACGGGGGCTTTTACAACTATGAAAAAAGTAGGTATCCTTCATGGCATGGAAAACACATTCCCTGCTGCATTTGTAGAAAGAGTGAATCAACTCGACGGCAAAAACGTCATCGCCGAGCCTGTATTGATAGACCGCGTAGTGCAAGGCGAAGGCAATGGTTACGATGTCATCATTGACCGTATCTCACAAGACGTACCGTTTTATCGGGCCATGCTCAAAAACGCTGCTCTCTGCGGTACGGCGGTCATCAACAACCCCTTCTGGTGGAGTGCCGATGAGAAATTTTTCAACAATGCCCTCGCCGTCAAGCTCGGTGTACCCGTACCCAACACCGTCCTGATGCCTTCCAAAGAACGCCCCACCGACACCAGCGAAAGTTCTTTTCGCAACCTCAAAATGCCGATGGCTTGGGGCGAAATGTTTGACTACGTGGGCTTTCCTGCTTACATGAAACCTCACGCAGGCGGTGGGTGGAAGAGTGTCTATAAAATCCACGACATGGACGACCTCTGGCACAAGCACAGCGAAACCGAACAACTCGTGATGCTCCTCCAAAGCGAAGTAACTTTTGAAGATTACTACCGCTGCTACTGCCTCGGAGGCAAGTATGTACACATCATGCCTTACGAACCACGCAACCCGCACCACCTGCGCTATGCCACCCAACCCAAAACGTCGGGTGAAGCGCACAAAAAACTGATGGCGACTATCACGGACTATGTATTGCGTCTCAACAAAGCCCTCGGGTATGATTTCAACACCGTAGAGTTTGCGGTGAGCAATGGCGTACCTTACGCGATTGACTTCTGCAACCCTGCCCCCGATGCTGACATTCACTCAGTAGGCCAAGAAAATTTTGAGTGGATTGTAGAACACGCCGCCAAAATGGCGATTGAGCGTGCCACAGAACACCAAGACGGCAAAATGAACCTTACTTGGGGGTCTTTCATTCGGACATCGGCCATGAATCAGCCACTGACGCACCTGGCCGCTGGCGACGTAGAACCCAAAGCCGCCAAACCTGCTGCACCTAAGAAAACCGCACCAAAAGCCGAAGCCAAACCAGTGGCAAAAGCTGAATCTAAAGCTAAACCCGCAGCAAAAAAAAGTAAGAAATAATGTCGAGTTTAAAGTGCCAACGGGGCCGCCCGCGCGGTGTCGAATCAATAAAATTCGACATTCTACCCTTTAAACTCTAAACCCTCTTGATTTATGCACGTTTTCACCATTGGGATTGAAGAAGAATTCCAGACCATAGACCCCGAAACCCGCAAACTTCGCTCCCATATGTCGAAGATTGTGGAAGATGGCAAAATCATTTTGCAAGAGCGTGTCACCGCCGAAATGCACCAATCGGTAGTGGAGGTAGGGACCAATATTTGCAAAAATATCCAAGAAGCCCGCAAAGAAGTCACTGACTTGCGTCGAGCGATTATTGGGTTGGCTATCAAGCAAAACCTCCGCATTGCGGCAGCGGGTACACACCCATTTTCGGATTGGCAAGACGAGCTTATCACGCCCAACCCGCGCTATGACAAGCTCGTAGATGAAATGCGTGACGTAGCTCGTGGCAATCTTATCTTTGGGCTGCACGTTCATATCGGTATCCCCGACCGCGAAACAGGCCAAAAACTCATCAATTCGCTCAATTACTTCTTGCCGCACATTTATGCTCTCAGTACCAACTCGCCCTTTTGGTGCGGGCGCAATACGGGCTTCAAGTCGTACCGGTCCAAAGTGTTTGACAAGTTTCCGCGCACGGGGATTCCCGAATACTTTGAAACCTCCCACGACTACGACGACTACGTAAATCTGCTCGTCAAAACGGGCTGTATTGACAACGGTAAGAAGATTTGGTGGGATTTGCGCCTGCACCCTTTCTACAACACCATCGAATTCAGAATCTGTGATATTCCGATGCGAGCCGATGAAACCATCGCTTTGGCCGCATTGATGCAGGCATTGGTTGTTAAGGTTTATCGGCTCATGGAGCGAAATTTGGACTATCGCCACTATCGCAAAGCACTCGTGAGTGAAAACAAATGGCGCGCCGCTCGCTACGGTATCGAAGGCAAACTCATTGATTTTGGCAAACAAGTAGAAGTGCCCTACAAACAACTGGCCCAAGAACTACTTGATTTTGTGGACGATGTTGTGGACGACCTCGGCAGTCGCAAAGAAGTAGAATACATCAACACCATCTTACAAATGGGGACGGGGGCCGACCGCCAATTGGCTGTTTATGAGGCTTCCAATGGCAGTTTCAACGCTGTCGTGGATTATATCATCCAAGAAACCGCATTTGGTCTATAATCACTGGTCTAACCACTTTCTTCAAACCCGCTGCCACTATCAGCGGGTTTGCTTTTTTACTTCCGCAGCAAAGTAGCCCCAATGCTACATTCGAGGCATTTTTTGGGTTTACAAAACTCATTGTAAAGCTCTATCACACCTTGCGATTCGTAAGCGGTGCGGGGCGTTAGTTGGAGGTCTTTCCAATGCGCCGTGATGTGGTTTTGTTCGGCAGGGAGTGCTTCCTCCAACGCCACGGCCTTGTCCAAAAAATCTTGATTGTCTTTGGCTTCGGCGTAAGTAGCCAACAGCGGTGCGACAGTGTTGATGATGATATTCTCTACCGACGATTTGCCCAATGCAGGTACTTTTTGTTCGGTCTCTTTGCCCAGCAAATAGTGTTTTTGCCAATAATCCGAAGTCTTGACGCGCAGTGCTTTTTCTATTTGTTCTCGGTTTTCGACATTGATAAACAACGAAAACAGGCTGTCTTGCTGCTGAATCAACGCCGCCAACTGCGCCAACCGTACCGTGGGGAAATTGGCAGGGCGAAGCCGCAAAAACTTCCATTCTTGAGGTTTCAACTGTCCACCTTGCAAGCCGTACTTATGCGCCAAAAATGTGTATTCTTTTTGGAGTGCCGTCGTGTATTCATCGTCAGTTTCGGCTTGCAAGCCCGACTGACCGAGCAGTAGTGCTTCGAGTTGAAAGAGGTTGTTGCGGTGTTTTTGTAACACCTTGAAAGGCAGCCGCACCGACAATCGCAGCATGGGTTCGCCGTTGATTTTGAAGCCAAAGTTGTGGGCCAGCAGTTGATAAGCCGTTTCTTCCCAGTCTTGTTTGTTTTGCTCGTGCAGTATTTTGACAAACTCCGCCTTGCGTTCCAGCCGTTGCGCAGCAGTGCGGTGTACCATCCCCACGCGCGTGAGGTCATTGACTTCCTGAAATTGGCTCGCGCAAGCGATTTGCGAGGTACTTTGAAGGAGTTGGCGGTAGTGGTTGAGAAGCGGTGGCGACACCAAGTGCCGCATTTCAAGGGTGGGAATAGGCGTACCATCAGCGCGGAGGATGTCTTCGTCGTTTTCCCACACTACGTGCAGAATCACGCTGTCATAGACGGCGTCGCGCGTGTGGGCGTGCCGTCGCCAATCGGAGGCTTTGAGGTGCATTTCTACGTTGCCCGCCCATGCCATGCCGCCTATCACCAAGCGGGCGTTTTGGAAGTCGGGACCCGCGTCGCGGTTGTGCTGCCCGAATGCAATCACTTCGAGTTTTTCGCCCGACGTGGTCGTGAGAGAGCGCAGTTCAAATCGCTGAAATTTCCACAAAAAATGCAAAAAGTCTTCGGTCATTTGGCAAGAGTTGGTTATATGTTAATGGGCATCCGAGTTCGCGGATTTACTCTTTTACGTTGATGTGATTTTCAATTT
>JALOLW010000303.1 GCA_025455795.1 Spirosomataceae bacterium | reverse complement strand
AGGAGTGAGGGTAGTTCCTCCAGCAGTAGCAAGACACGGTGCTTATTTAGCAAAGGGCGTGATAATGATGCCCTCTTATGTGAATATAGGTGCTTACGTAGATGAAGGTACAATGGTTGATACTTGGGCAACAGTAGGAAGTTGCGCACAAATAGGGAAGAACGTTCACCTTAGCGGAGGCGTAGGTATAGGCGGCGTACTCGAACCGCCCCAAGCCGCTCCTGTCATAGTAGAAGATGGTGCATTCATAGGTTCAAGATGTATCGTAGTAGAAGGAGCTCACATCGGCAAGCGAGCCGTATTGGGCGCAGGGGTGACGATTACAGGAAGTTCTAAAATCATAGACGTCACGACCGAAGAAGCCAAAGAGTACAAAGGATACGTACCTGATGACTGTGTTGTCATCCCTGGTACGTACCAAAAATCATTCCCCGCTGGCACTTTCGGCGTACCCTGCGCCTTAATAATAGGCAAAAGAAAGCCCAGTACCGATCTCAAAACATCACTCAACGAAGCACTCAGGGAAAACAACGTAGCCGTATAAGCACTCAAACGCGCTCCAAAAGGGGAGAAAGCGCATTAAAGCCACAAAAAAAAGCCGCTTAACAAGCGGCTTTTTTTCTGCATATACTTTACCCCATAAAAATTTACTGTCTATTCAAGACAAACAGAGGTTTGTTTCCCTCTCGTTTGATGGTGACAAAGGTAATACAAAGTTTACATATCTTCCAAATTTTTTTACAATTATTTTTAAAGAAAATATTTTCGTAAACATTAAAACACTTTGCAATACTATTTCAACAATACAAAAACACAGATCATTTAATAAAGCCGTTATAATAAACGAGTTAAATTGTTTACAAATATAAAAAATGAAATAATTACGTAAACAAAAAAAAATTTAATTATGTAAACAATTTGATATTTACATTTGTAAACCTACATTTAGTTTACTTTTGTGAACAAAATATATTTGTAAACAATTTTGTATTTATTGTAAACATATTTACCTTTGTGAACATTTAATGTTTACAGATATGACGACGCTGGTAGAATCCTCGCAAAAAAAGTATTGGAAAAACGACAAGATTTTGCTTATCATGCAGGAGACTGGTCTCAACGCCTTGCAGTTGGCAGAGGCAGTGGGTATCTCTCGCTCCACGCTTTCCCACATCTTGGCCCACCGAAACAAGCCAAGTTTTGAGGTTTTGAGCAAAATCAACGACTGGAACCCAAAATATAGCTTTGATTGGTTTTCAAAAGAAACGCCAGAAGAACTCGAAAAAATAACGCAACTGACTGAAAATCAGAAGTATGGACATCCCAAAGGGCGCAATGAAAGCGTCTTAGGTTTGAATGAAAAAGTAAGCACCGCCAAATCCCCCGCTACAAACGAACCTCGCGGGCCTCAAATTCGGACGGAACGACCTGAAATGAAGGCGGTCGTACAAGCTGAATCATCCAAGCAGCGCAAGGCGGTGATGATTACGATTTACTACGACGACAATACTCACCAAATCATATCGCTCGACCCTAAGCTCAATAACCTACTGGGGAACTTGTCTAATCTGACAAACATCGAAAGCCTCAAAGCTACGGCACCATGATTTTGTAAGTGAATCTTTCGCCTTGTTGGGTCGTGCCACGAAGAAAATACAAGCCACTCGACAATGACCTCGTATCAAGCCGAATGATATTGTCTTGGCGTTCTATCAAAGGAAGTTGCCTATTTTTACCCACCAAATCATTCACTAATATAGATTCTATGGTATAAATAGAATTTATTTCCCACTCCGACTCTTTCACCAACAGCCGAAACGTGTCGCTGTTGGGAGAGGTAGCGAGTGGCTTGGTGTAACCACAAGCCGCCAACGACATCCGAAATTCGTTCAAACGGGCATAGACATTGTTACCCGGACAGTCGGTAGCGCAACCGTCACGGTGGCCTACCAAAGTGGAGAGATTGCCCTGCGGAGCAGTAGGCGGATGTGGCTCGGTGGTAAGAACATCCAAGTTTTCTTTTTTGAGTTTCCACGATAACAGTTGCAACAAAGCCCTAATCGAAGCATCGGAAGGCTGCACCATCTGATAGTTGCCCAACAGGCATACACCCATTGTCGCGGTGTTTTTGGCGCAAAAATGCGCGCCCAGTACATTGTCGCCCTCCATACGTCCTTGCCCGTCACGCCCCTCAAATATCGTACCATCTTGGGCAATGAGGAAATTGTAGCCCACATCGTTCCAGCCGTTGGATTGGGTGTGAAATACATAAATGTTTCGGACTACATCGGTATAGTTGGTGGATGAATTAGACCCCGCCGAATGATGAACGACCAAATGCCTCACTTGGGTAGCAGAGGGCAGTTCTTTGGGCGCGGGTAAGCCTGTCCGCCACGTAGAAACAGGAACAACCGTGGGCTTTTGACCTTCACAATACGCTACTCGCAGCGCCGAAGGTCGAGGCGCAATCACCTGAACCGCTGGTACATGGAGTGCCACGACCGTCAAATTCCCTTGATTTTGCCCCGTAAAAATGCGTATTTGATGCGAAGGTTTTGCCAATACCCACAAGTTACTCACGGCTTTCTCGGTGATGTGAGCATCTTGCCGAAACTCAAAAGTATCTGATTCGCAGACTGCTACCGCTCCGACAAGCACATTGTCGGATTCTAAGGCGATACTGCTCACCAGCGTAGGGGAGGAGAGGGCAATCCACTGATTGGATGTAACACGGTAGTTGTAGTAGTCTATTAAATGTTCTTTTGAAACATCTGATAGGGGAGCTTGCGCGGTTACGGAGGTGTACCAACCGCTAAAGATGAGCATTAAGTTTCCCAGCCAATAAGCCGTTGTAGAAATATTTTTTTGCATGAAAGTGGCTATTAATCAGTGACTTACAAATGTAATTGCGTGGAAAATTCTTGCAAGTGTTCCACGTGAATTGCTAAGTTATTCATTTTAAATGACTTAACAAATTATCCACAGTAACTGTTAATAACTACGGCTCAAAACGGGCGTTTTATTGCCAAGTAACCCGCGCAGTGGCATGAAGGGGGCGAGTCTGAAGTACCTTCGCTAAATGAGGGTATTTGTAATTGAGCTTAAAAAAGGCTTGTGATTCTATTTGAATTTTTTCGGGCAATGCCCCAAACGTATCGGCGGGGACCAACAGTTCTCGGCGAGCAACGGGGATGTTGTTTTCGTCAATCGTCGTACAAAGCACCGTGATGCACTCGATGTCGTTGTAGGCAAATCGTCCCACATAGCCTAATAATTGAGAACAAAATAATTCGTCTTCGTTGAGACTCATGAGATTGATGGCCAAGGTGGCATTCACAAAATACACCGCCATTCCTTTTTGAATCCCGCCGTGCGCCCGTACAATCACGCGGCCATCGGTGTGTATATTGAGCAGCTCTTTATGAATCAACTTGCGTGGTTCGTCCAAATAGTATCGTTCATATTTTCCGCTCAAATGCCTGATGTTGCGGTCGTCGCCAATCGTCAAGTGGCCCTGGGCTTTTTCTAAGATAGAGGCCGTTTCACTACTGAACAAATAATCCTGAATATCGGAAGGCATAGGAAGCTGCTGCCGACGATTCTTGGCGGACATCCGAAACGTTTTTGGTTTTGGTACAACAGGTGTAGGGTCTTTTTTCATTCTAAATGACTCTTTTATCAGTTCATAAGTTAGATTAGACGATGTTATTGCAAATATTAGGCCAAAGAAATAGACATAGGGATAAAATATTAGAAAATAAATTAAAATATGTTGTTGCAAATATTAGGCCAAAGAAATAGACATTTAGAAAATAAATTAAAATATAATTTACATTATGTTAAATAAAACATTTAAAAATAAAGCTCACCGTTGAAGTGAGCCTTATTCCCTTATTATTTTGCTTCTACACAAACTGTTTTCTTTTCTTCAAATTGCTTCAAGATTGTATCAAGGCTTTTCATGGTTTCGATCACTTGCTCTTCTTCTTTGATTGCTTTGGCTTTCACGAAGTAAGGTTGTGACTGCTTAAACTTACCACAAACGCGCCCTTCCACTTCTTTGCCACGGGCGTTATAATCTTTCATATCCATCGCGTCTATTTCTTTTTTCATTTCAACGGCTTCGTTGAAGTAGAAAACACCCATGTTGAAAAGTGCATCGTAATTGTTGGGGTCGGCCTCCAACGCCTTGGTATAGGCTGACTTAGCCGCCTCTTTGGAGGCATTCCATTTAGTGGTCAATTCGGCTACTTTGGCAGTGGGATCGCCTATTTGAGCAGCTTCTTCTTTGGCTTTGGCCAACTCAGCTTTCTCCTGCTCAATCACCGTTTTGTTTTCTTTCATTTTGGTCTCTACTTCGGCTTTCTGGCGTTTCAAATCAGCATTTTTGGGTTGTTTGGCAATCAATGCACCAATCCGCTTGATTTCTTCCATGAAAACTTTCTCGGTTTCTTCGGCATCTTTGACTCTTTTTTCGTGGGCCGTTACTTTTCTGGCGGCATCTTGGAGTTTTCTCATGTCAGCCATGTAATTATTGGCTTCGTTGTCATTGATGATGCCGAGATTGAGCGCGTATTGGGCGTTTTTAGGGTCTAATTCGGTCAATTCCTTGAGTGTAGCTTTGGCTTCGTCCATTTTTTGGGTGTCAAGAAGAACATTGACAATCTCCGCTTTGAATACCAACTTGTTGGCTGGTAAAGTCTGGATCCCTCTATTGAGAACGTCTAATGCTTTATCGTTCTTCTTTTCAAGGCGATACAACTGTGCCAACAGTGTATAGTTGGTATAATCTTTACCACCATTGCTGATGTATTTTTCCATCATTGAAGCGGCCAATTCGTTTTTCTGCGATTGCATGGCACTGTATGAACCATACAAAGGGGCCAATGTGTCTTTCGGATTGACCTCCAAGCCTAAGTTAAAGAGGTTGATGGCTTCGTCGTATTTCTTGATTTGAAACTTCTGCGCTCCTTGCGACACAAGCCCTGACCAAAGATTGACGCCAGTATCATCGGTACCGCCCGTCAAAATCTTTTGGGCTTCTTTGGTGATTTTCCCAGGCTTGGCCGCGTCCAATTCAATCGCTTTCTTGAAAGATTGATACGCTACGAGTGACGCACTGGAATCTAACGAAGAATAAGCGGGTGTGCGTGCCATCTCTTCGTATAGTTTGGCTCTGTCCATCCAAGTAGCGGCTTTGGCCGAGGCTTTGGGGTCATTGATCGCTTTATCTGATTTTTCTTTTTCCTTCTTTTTGGTCTCGACCATCAACTGATCAATTTGGGCAGAAGCGGAAATGGCAACAAAGCCAAATACCGACGACAAAAACAGTCTTTTCATTTTGGGTAATTGTGTTTGTTTAAAAAGTTGTGCTTAAAACGGAATTTATTTAGGTTTATTGTTTTG
>JALOLW010000302.1 GCA_025455795.1 Spirosomataceae bacterium | reverse complement strand
AAGATTTTTTTTGAGAGAGCGTATAGTCGAACAAGTCTAAAAAACCATCAATCGCCGCTACGCCCCATTGCCAACGGATTTCGTCGCGTAGGTCTCCTTCTGTTTCGGCCAAGAAAGCAAGAACGGATTCGCTTTGACCGTGAAACAACGCCTCTGCCTCTTCTATCTGTTCAAAACCATAACGTTCAAGTTCACGTATATAGGTATCCGTTTGAATCTTGTAAAGATAATCCATTTCTACCGCAGGCTGTAAATATTGGTATGCGATTGCCATTACTTTGCCTATTTGAGTAGGATTGGGAAGATGCAGCCGTAATCGTAAATGTGGTTCGGGGTCGTTGTAACGTATAAAAAACCAACGATCAATCAAGGCGTTGGTTTTGAGGGCGTCACAAAGTGGTCTTATGTATTCAGTCAGTACTTTGTCGGCTACTTTGACACCTCCGTACAGTTTCAAATACAGCCACTCACTACCTACTATAAATGTTCTTTGTACAGAGGCGTTATTTGTAAGCTTCATTGGTAAGTTTTGGGGATGCTGCGCGGCTTTTGTCCTCACAAGCATCGTGATGTACTGGTGAAAGTGCTTGCCTCGGGAATGAGGCAAAAATTCTTTGAGCGTTACTTTGTTGCTGTTTTTGGTAGCATCTTCCCAGGCCGCTATTGATAGCGGGTTGTGCCAGTCAATCAGCAGTTCGTTGTCCCCTTCGACAAGGATTGACCTCACTGCGCGGCGGACTGCCCCTCTCCTTACCAAGAAGTAGGAAGACACACCGCTTGATGGTTCGCATATATCACGCGAATTCCCGAGCTGTGCGTTTGCAACGCACGCAATATCCGCAGGATTTCCGTGCCAAGTAGCTGCCCTTAAAATTACGTTTTTGTAACGAATACGGGGAAAAAATGCACACTTCTCGGCCAACTCTCCCAAAGATAACGACCACCGTGTACGAAGTCCTTGGTGTTGAAGATCACACAAAAACTGATAGATAGGCAACGCATTAAAACTGTAATTGTGGGCAGTGCTTAGGCGTGGTATAACGAGCTTGTTGAGCTGACGCGAACGCAACACTACCTGTCCATCTTGGACGGATACATATAAATCTTGTAATGGGATTTGTTCTGACAAAGGCAATGATGATTTCCCCAGAAATGGGATTTCGTATCTCTGAAAGGGTGGATGCAGCAGGATGTTGCCAGTGCGATGTTCGGGTAAATGAATGATTTCTGCAAAGATAATGTCAGGATTTTGGGCTTGTTCGGTATCAGCGATACTTTGTGTAGCCTCCAATAATGCTTCTTGGGTGTGAGCAAAACGCCCCAACAACTGCAAAGCACTCGCGCCCCCCGCGCTTTCGAGCAAAATACACTGACGGTCTGCGGAGTCATTGACTACGCGATACATCACCGAAAACGAAGGCGGTGCAGTCTCCCAGTCAGCTTTGGGAAATTTGTTCATTTCTTCGTCTTCAATTACAATTTCATCTTCTTGATTGGCAAGAGCTATTTGAAACTTTTCAAAGAAAAAATCTTGCGTAGCATCCCATGCCATCGAAGTTGTACGTTCTGCTACTGGCAATTCCAACCCTTCGAGGAGTGGTGTATAAGCCGCATTTTGATTGGACAAATAGCCCACCCCGACCTCTGTATCCAATGCTAACAAGAGGGGGATTTCTTGCTGCTCATAACGCGCCTCAAAACGTGTTATAAAGTCCTGAAGTGTGGGATTGGGCTTTGGCTGATTGAGACGATTGAGTACTTCCAATGCCTCCCAAATTTCCTTTTGATGCTTGTTTGTACCCTGATGATGGTTCGCGTTTGAAACGCGAGCCTCTTGAGGTTCGCGTTTCAAACGCGAACCATCAACGTCACCGTGGTTTGTGTCCTCACAAACCACCCCATTTATATCTCGACTCAAATCCACCTGAAACAACTTCCCTTCTTCAAAAGGCACATCGAAGCGTTTGACAAGGCTAATGATACGCTCATAATCAGCCACTTCATTGACCTTATTCGCATCCAACTGCGCCAACAATCTCCGAATTTGACTCAGTGTATCACCCAAACACTGCACTTGGTCATCCCCACTTTGGAGAGCAATCTCCTCCAATACAGCTTGAACTTGTGCTTCAAAATCCCCACCAGTGATGGTAGGTGTCAGATTGGAAACCAACAACTGCGCTGATATGACCTGCTCCACAAACTCCCCTGCCTCTTGGACAGAAATGCTATCACTGACCAAAGCGGCTATCAATTCATGGAGAGTTGCACCTGTTTGGGCTTTTTGGATCAAAGCCTCCAACGCCTCGCTCTTGCCTACTGCACTGATTTGGTGAACTCGCTTCCCCTCTACGTATTGGTAGTCAATATAGCGGAGTTCGTCTCCTACGGGATAGAGGCTGCTATTGGGAAAATAGGTCAAATACACTCTTACCGTAGGATGTTGGGTAAGTGCCAACGCCAATGCCCCCGAAAAGTGCATATCCAAGCGAGTATGCCTCATTGATGGTTCGCGCTTAAGATGGTTTGTGTCCTCACAAACCTCCTCACTACCCACCACCCCACAACTCGCCAACAGCCCAAAAGGCGTAGCGCGGCTCATCATACGACTGTGGTATTTGTAGAGCGACGCCAACAGCTTGGCTTCTTTGCGAGGGGCCAAATCCGCCCCATCCCGCCATGCTACCGCTGTGCGGTACAAATCGGGGGAAGCCAAATAAATCGCCTCCAAAAACCACGATTCGTGCAGCAATTGGCGCAAATGACACTCGGTAAGTGTATCAGGTGCAAATGCCAATCGAGGCGAACGGACAACGACGGTAGGGTAGAAGGAATACATTGTGAGTAATTTAATTTTTGCGTTGGTTCGCGTTAGAAACGCGAATCTCGGGAGGCTCGCGTTTCTAACGCGAACCAACGTTTAAGGATTCATCAAAAATATTTTTTCCCAAAGCAATCGCTCATTTTGATGATAGATGTAGGTGAGCAGTACCAGCGCCACCCCCACTTGACCTGTAACCAATCCCCCTGGGTTGTCGCCAAAAGCATCGTTTTGGAGGTCGTGGTGCAGCGCAGCTACCGTGCGATCTATCCAGTATTGATAGCCTTTGTAGTAGCCTTCATGTCCTGCTATTCTATACAAGGAGTGATAGAGCTGGGCCACACCCGCCGCACCGTGACAAAAGTGCGAATCGCTCACCAAGGTGGCTTTTTCGGATTGGCGACGGAGGGTATTCAAGCCTATCAAGTCTGCCTTGCGGCGTAGGTCATCATTCTCCAAAAACGCTGCCGCTTTATAGAAGAGCAGTACGATATTGAGGTCGCCATAGCACACAGCCATGCGGTTGTTGATGTACTGCTCTTGGGTATCGTCATTGACCCAAAATGGGAAATACGAAAAATTTTCTTCGTAGTCAGTAGAGCGTTGATAAGAAAGAATCAGATTGATACCTCGCCGTACCACCGACCTTGCCAACTCGGCCTCTACCCCTTTTTTGGCGGCTTGCATCAATACCAACAAAAAGGCCGTTTGCCCGTGCGAAAGACTAAAATTGATGACTGACTCATCTTTTGGGTCTGAAATGTTGGGCAGCCAAAGACCATTGTTATCACCGCGTACTTGAGCGCATATCTTGCTCATCAGTGTCTCAGCCCATTGGCGGTGGCGGGGGTTGGAGAGACGTTCTATCAAATAAAACAATACCCCAAATGCCCCATGCCAAAAATCCAATTTGAGTTCATCTACCCACTGCAGGGCGGTTTGGAAGGCGTACTCATCCAAATCGGCCAGCGTTTCATCTAAATCAAACTCCAACGTTCAATTCACAGGCTATGGAACCCTCTATTGGTTTTACAATCGGTTTTATGAGCAACAAAAAGAAAAACTTCTTTTGGAGGAGGAGAAGCACCAAATAGAGATTGGATTTTTGCGAGGACAAATCAACGACCACTTTACCTACAACATCCTCAATATGTTTCACAGCCAAGCCGCGCTCTATTCAGACCAATTGGCCGATGACATTTTGGAGCTATCTGAACTGATGCGCTACTCGGTGTCGGAAAAAGAAAATACCATGGCGACTTTGGACGAAGAAATCCACCATACAAAGTCGCTTATCACACTCAATCAACGTCGGTTTGGGGAGAAAGCACAGGTACATTTTGAGGTGGTGGGCAACACCACAGGGTGGCAAGTGCCGCACCTCAGCATGCTCACTATCGTAGAAAACTGTTTCAAACATGGAGCCATCACCAAGGGGCCGCTCAGTGTGCGGGTAGAAGTATCAGAAAAAGAGTTGCGGCTACGTACTCAAAACCACGTCAAAAGTTCACCCACAACAGAAGCCTCCACGGGTTTAGGTCTCAAAAACTTAGGCCGTCGGCTTGAGTTGCTTTGCCCTGGGCGTACATCGCTACGGTGGTGGAAAGAAGACAAAGAGTTTGTGACGGAGTTGAAAATCACAAAATAATACCACTTCATTCATGCTTACTTGTATCATCATAGACGACGAGTCTATCAATGTCGAAAAACTACGCGGCTATATCGCGCGGTTAAATACTTTAGAACTGGTCTTTGCCACCACCGACCCCATCGAAGGGGCTAATTATGTGACAACATCTGCGTTTGATTTGGTGTTTTTGGACATCCAAATGGAAGAAATGAACGGCATCGAATTGGCCCGACTCATCGCCGACAAACTCAAAATAATCTTTACCACAGCCTCAAGAGAGTATTCGGTAGAAGCATTTGAGATGGGCGTGCTGGACTATCTTCACAAACCCTTTGGCTATGACCGTTTTCTGAAAGCCGTCCAAAAAGCCTTGGATAAACAGGAGTCAAAAAAATCGCTTCCTGCGTCTATCGAACTGGTGCCGTTGAGTCTGTATGATGATATCTACCTCAAAGGCGATACCAAAAGCAAGCTGGTACGGGTACGCCTTGTGGATATACTGCACGTACAAGCAGATGGCAACTACCTCAAAGTATTTACGGTCAATGACATGGTGATGACCTTGATGACACTCAAAGAATTGGAGGGGCAGTTGCCCTATCCTTATTTTATGCGAGTGCACAAGTCGTATATTGTAGCCTACGACGCTATCGAGAGCTTGGATGGCAACGAAATCATCATCAAAGGCAACAAGAAAAACAGCCACATTCCGATTGGAGGCAACTACCGCGAGGCGTTTTTGGCCTACATCAAGCAGACGGGTAAAAAATAAATTTACCCTTGCATCTTCTATTTATATCCGCTGTAAGTCGGGTTTGGCATAATATATTTGATTTCGGTATTAAGCCCTTGCGTTAATTCTACCGAATTCGTATGAATCGGTAGCACATCGGTAATTGGTATGCGTATTCCTGAATCCCCTCCGCCGCTGGACAAGCTTATGGCGCGGCTCAACGACCCGGCGCGCG
>JALOLW010000301.1 GCA_025455795.1 Spirosomataceae bacterium | reverse complement strand
AGCAAAAGTTTTCGGGTGTATCCCCACAAGGGTTTTGAACCCTTGTGGGGCTGAATGCGACGAATCAAGCACCCGAAAACTTTTGCTTTAGTACTTAAACTTCGTGGTTCTCTGTGTGATACATTGCCAATACCACAAAAATTGTCAAAAAACAAAAAGTAGGCCGTTCGCAGTAAAATTCACAAAACGACAATGCTCCAAAACGCTTACAATATCCATTTGATAGAAGCGGGGCTTGACGAAGTGGGGCGTGGGTGTTTGGCGGGACCTGTGGTGGCGGCAGCGGTAATCTTGCCCAAAGAGTATCAAAACGCGCTCCTCAACGATTCAAAACAGCTCACCAAAGACCAACGCACCCTCCTGCGTGATGACATCGTGCAGCACGCGCTCGCGTGGGCGGTGGCGGAGGTGTCGCAGCAAGACATAGACCGCATCAATATCCTCAATGCCAGCTTTTTGGCCATGCACCGCGCCGTGGACGCGCTCAGGGTTCGACCTGAACATTTGCTCGTGGATGGCAATCGCTTCAAGCCGTACCCTTTTTTGCCGCATACTTGCATCGTCAAAGGAGATGCCAAATTGATGCCCATCGCTGCCGCTTCGATTTTGGCCAAAACCCACCGCGATGACCTGATGGAGCGATTGGCACTGGACTTTCCGCACTACGATTGGGCGAAAAACGTGGGCTACCCCACCCCTGCCCACCGAGAGGCGATTCGCCGATACGGCCCCTGCGAGCATCACCGCATGAGTTTTAAACTTCTCTAAAAATACGGGAAAAACACCCTCCCAAATACGGGAAATTTCCCGTGGCGGAAGTCAGTTTTGGGCTTGACCTTTGTAGTCCAAACAAATGAGCTGACTATGACCGCTATCAACCCCAATTTTGGCCTTACTCACTTCTATTGCCACCCCAAAAAACGCATCAAGTGGGAAGATGTGGTACATATGGAAGGCGATCGCAACTATACCCTGTTTGTATTCCGCAACGGGCAGCAGTATTTGGCCAGTAGAAGTATGTGTACGTTTGAGCCGCGCTTACCCGCAGGTTTTGTGCGGATTCACAAAAGCAGCATCGTGCAGTTGGCCTTTGTGAAAACAATAGACCGCTACGAAAAAACGCTCTGCCTCACCGACGGCACAATCCTACAAGTAGCCCGCCGCCGCTGGAAAGAAGTAGTGAGACAGGTAATAGCCTTGCGTTTGTAGTTTGAGCGTTCGTTTGCGTTTGCAACGCGAACGACTGAGAAGTGCGTTTGTAACGCACGCTTAAAACAGGATACTTTCATCGTCCGTGATTTTGGGGCGGACGTAGGTGCTGGTACTGTCTAAACGTGGGCCGCCGCACCCGAGGTTGGCCTCCATGCCGCCAGGCTTGTCAAAACGCTCACGACGATAGGGTGCTTTGTCGTGGCCTGCCAAATCGGCGTCTTTGTAGAGGGCTTGCATGTACTGCCCCCACGCAGGCATGGCGATACGCGCCCCTTGCCCGTAAGCCATCGTCGTGTGGTGTACGTGCGTGTCTTCTGCGCCTACCCACACGCCCGTGACGAGGTTGGGGGTCATGCCCATAAACCAGCCATCGGAGTAGTCAGAAGTTGTACCCGTTTTGGCAGCGATGTCGTTGTTTTCAGAAAGACCATATTGAGTGCGCAAGCGTTGGGCGGTTCCCCAAGGGTCTTCTACCGCACCGCGCATGATGAACAGCATCTGATAAGCTACACTCGGACTGATGACCTCTTTTTCTTGGACGGGAAAATCGGCCAATACGCGCCCGTTGCGGTCTTCGATGCGGGTCACAAAGCGTGGGTCCACGTGCTTGCCACCGTTGGCAAAAGTGCAGTAAGAATTGACCATTTCATAGACCGACACGTTGGGTGTGCCGAGGCATATAGTCACGTCTTTTTCGGGCAAAGGGCTTTGGATTCCGATTTTATGGGCATAATCCACGACCGTACCCGGCCCTACCATTTTCATCAAATGCGCGCTGATAGAATTGACCGATTTGGCCAACGCCTGCCGCAACGTAAGCGGCTGCCCAGAGTAGCCTCCTGTTGAGTTTTTGGGACACCAATTACCGATACACACTTGTCTGTCCACGATGGTTTCACAGGGCGTCACGAAGTTGCGGTCCAAGGCCGAGCAATACACAAATGGCTTGAAGGTAGAACCCGGTTGCCGCTTGCCCTGATAAACTTGGTCAAACTTGAAGTGTTTGAAATTGACTCCTCCCACCCACGCTTTTACGTCACCGCTGCGGGGGTCCATCGAAACCATCGCTATCCGCAAGATTTTGTTGTAATACTTGATTGAGTCCAACGGCGACATGATGGTGTCGCGGTCGCCACGGTACGAAAACACCCTCATTTTGATGGGTTTACGCAACACATTCCAAATTTTTTCTACGTCGCCGTTGTATGCTTTTTTGAGTTCGCGGTAGCGATAGCTTCTTCTCACGGCACGGTTGATAAAATTGGGATCTTCTACGTAGCGATTGTCCTTCTCAATCACCCACGGGTTCATGTTGTTGGCTTTGAAGTAGTTGTCAAAAATCTTCTGCTGCTCCCGCATATGGTTTTGGGCGGCGTCTTCGGCGTATTTTTGCATACGCGAGTCTATGGTAGTGTAGATGCGGAGGCCGTCGGTGTAAAGGTCGTATTCGGTACCGTTTTCTTCGTTGTATTTTTTGAGCCAATCTTTCATCCAATCGCGCAGGGTTTCGCGGAAATAAGGCGCGGGACCAGTGTTGTGGTTTTCGATGAAGAAATTGAGGCCGAGCGGCTTTACTTTGTTTCTCACAAATTCTTCACGAGTCAAAAACCCGTATTTGGTCATTTGTCCCAGTACGGTATTGCGACGCTCCAAAGTCCGCTCAGGAAACACGCGCGGATTGAAGCGCGAGGGGTTTTGGAGCATTCCGACCAGCAAAGCGGCTTCGGTCACTGTCAGGTTCCACGGCTCTTTTTTGAAATAGGTCTTGGCGGCGGTTTTGACGCCCTCGGCGTTGTTGCCAAACGACACCGTGTTGAGGTACATCATCATGATTTCTTGCTTGGTGTAGTTGCGTTCCAACTGCACCGACAATATCCATTCTTTGGTTTTGGAAATAACAGTACGCACGATGGGTACGTCGCCCAATGTACCTTTGTATTTGTCCAATTTACGAATCTGAAAGAGGTTTTTGGCCAACTGCTGCGTGAGCGTACTGCCGCCGCCCGTGGTTTCTTGGTCACTGGCGAGGAGTCCTTTGAACACCCGAAATAGTGAGCGCGGGTCTATGCCCGAGTGCTTCACAAAGCGCGCGTCTTCGGTGGCGATGAGTGCCTTGATGACGTTGGGCGAAAGTTGGTCAAACTCAATGGGCGTGCGGTTTTCGATAAAAAATTTAGAAAGCAATTGCCCGTCGGCAGACAAAATTTCTGAAGCCACTTGACTTTCGGGGTTTTCGACTTCGCGGAGGTCGGGCATGGCCCCAAATAGCCAGAAGAAATTGAAGTAAACCGCTACGAGATAGAGTACAATACTGCCCAAAAAAAACGCAGCCAATCGCCAAAAGCGGGCGATGGGTTTGCGATACTTACCGTTTAAGAAGGTCATTGGTGAATGTAGTGGGTATATGTTCCCTTTGTTAGTTTTTGGTTAATCGCTTTTCTGGAAGTGCAATATTACGTTTTTTTCGGAAAAAAGGTAATACTGGCTGCGGTTCTATTGTTTTCACCCTAATTTTGTCGAGCAGAGGTAGATTGCTGGGCTTCGAGTACCTCGCGCATACGGGGCAGCAACGGACTGTTGGGGTAGTCTTTTACGAAATCATTGAGGGCTTTTTGATAGACTTCGCGGCCTTGAAGTTTGCCCAAAAGATAAATCCGAAGAACGGCGTATTTGTCTTCCATCTTAGCGCCTGTATAAATCGCCATCGCCATTTCGAGTTGGGCAAAGGCTTCGGTATAATTACCTGATTGATAGATGCCCAGTATCTTTTCGTAGTCACGCAGGGCCTCGATTTCGCTGTTGCCAGAGAAAGCCGTTGCGGCAGCACCGTTGGCTTTGGTGAGTAAGCGGGTGTACGACGAACTCGGAAACTCTGCCGTCAGTTTTTCTTTCCAAGCCGTTTGTTTGTCTTTGGCGTCGGTGAGATAGAGCAAATAGTAAATTTCGGGTTTGTAATTGGTGCTCGGAAAACGCGCTATTTCGTCCTTGAAAGTTTTGATGGCGTTTTCGGGCTCTTCGAGGTTAAATTTATAAATCTTGCCCAACTTGTAGAGGGCATCTTCTATCCGCTGGTTGGAAGCGTCAAGTTCTTGTTTTTTGAGAGGGATGTTACGATACAGCGCGTCTTTGCGGGCTTTCCATTCGGGCGAGCCTTTGGTAAGTTTGGTCAAATCGCCCCCAAAACCTACGTTGTTTACCGCGTTGTTTTGAGTCGGTGCCGCCACGATATTGTTGTCTTGCGTAAAAAGCGACGACACCTTGGCACTTCGCCGCCAATCGTCTTCGAGTTTGCGGTTACCCCATCCCTGCTGAAACTCCGCTTTGCCTCGGCCCACGGCCATCACGTCGTACAGCACAAACCGCTCGGCGGGGTCGCCTTCAAAGGTATTGACGGCGTTGGCGCTGAGAGCCTTGGCTTGCTCCACGAGTCGTTGGGCTTCTTTGACTTGGCGTTCTTGTTCTTCGATTTCTTTTTCAATTACCCCGTCCAAAAACTTATCCAACGTAGCGGGATTCATCTGCGAGAGGCGTTGGAGGCTGTCTTCAGTGCGAACCGTGGTGAGGTGTTTCACAAATTCATCCAACACTTCTTTGCGGTCGGCAATCTTCTGGTATTGCGCTGATTCTTTGGGTAGTAGCGTGAGTGAACTGTCAAAATAGGCTTTGGCCAACTCGTAGTTTTGGAGTTTGTCATAATAGACTTTTGCCATTTCCAAGTACGTGTATGGCACTTGTGAGGTATTGGTCGTGGTTTGCTTGACCGACTCTTTGAAATAACCGATGGCCTTGTTGTAATTCTTTTTGCGGGTTTCTATCACACCCATCGTGTAATAGACGCGGTCGCGGAGGTCGCTGTTTTTACGGTCGTTGAGGAGGCGTCGGAAACCGCTTTCGGTTGAGATAGTGGGGTCGGTGAAGGCTTGATTTTGGAGGTCATTCATTCTCGCAAAAAAGCCCAAATCGTAGCTGGGGCGATTGCGGCTTACCTGCCCGTAGTGAAAAGTAGCGGCTTGGGGTTTTTCCAACATATCGTACAACTGCCCCGCCACAAAGTGCAATCGGGCGGTTTGGGGGCCTTGCAAAAGAGCTTTGACCAAATAAAAATCGCGGGTATTTTTGTCGTTAAGCGGCTGACTTCTAAGGTATTCGGCTACTGAAAGTGCGCTGTTGTAATCTTTGGTTTCGACGTATGCGCGCATGAGCCAAATCAGCCCTTCGTGTTTGTCTTCTTCGTCGCGGCCTTTGGCATTGACGTAGCGGAGGGTTTCGATACCCGTCGTAAACTGCCCTTTGTAGAGGCGGGCTTTGCCGAGCAGCACGAGGGCATTGTCGAGCCACTTGCTGTTTTGGTGACGGTCTGGCACGAGCGAAGCTTTTTTGATAACATCATCCAGCAACGCACTGACCGCCTGCGCCTCGGTGGAGTCAAGTTTGGGCAATATCAGCAGTTCTTGGTTGTAATTTTCCTTGCGCGTTCGTTGCAGCGATTTCTCGGCCTCCCACATTTTATCGCGGGCAATGACGTAGGCGTTGTACTTGGCGGTCAGGTTGTGATAGCCTACACTCAGCCTACCTGTGCTGTACTGCGAGCAACTTGTCAAGGCCCAAACGCCCAACAAAGTCACCCAAAGTCGGAATAGAAGTGAATATGAAGCTGGAGAAGTCAACGGTTTTGATAATATGGTAGTCTCGCAAAAGTAACGCTTTCGTTTTACAAAAAGTGTGCAAGCATAATGCCAAACTGATTTTGAATCGTATTTTTGCGCACATTTTTAGAAAACGGATTACCAATAACCAATAACTGGCTGTACACTATGAGTATTTTGGACAAAATTCAAGACCTTTTCAACCGTAAAATCTTACGGAAAGACAAAGACCGCTGGAACTACCAGTACAACTTAGGTCGCTGGGAGTCGCTCGGTGACATCAAAGAACTCGGGCGGTTTAGCGTGATTGTAGGCTATACCCAATTCCTCAAACCCAACGGCAAAGTGTTGGAAATGGGCGCGGGCGAAGGCTATCTTCAACAGCGTTTTGACAAAACCATGTACAGCTTGTACTACTCTACCGACGTGTCGGATGTGGCCATAGCCAACGGCAAAAAACACGAAGACGCCAAAACCAAGTACCTCGTGGCCGACATGAACACTTACGTCCCTGATACTGATTTTGACTGTATCATCATCAACGAGGCCATCTACTACGGTCACTCGGTGGAGCGAGTATTGGATAGATTTGCGCCTTATCTCACCAAAGACGGGATTTTTATTGTGAGCATCAACGGCGACGAACGCAATGCGGCTTGGCACCAAATGATGGACGAATGTAGCTATCCGCGCATTGACCAAACCATCGTGAAATGCGCTCGCAATACGTTTTATATCACAGTTTTGGGGTCAAAAGCGTAAGTTTTTCTATCTTTTGCACAATACCCCTACCTTTGTAGCATGATACAAATTTCACCAATCATGCTACAAACTTCCCTCAAATTCTTTTTACTCGCCCTCGGGCTTGGTATGGCGGCTTGCGGCGGTAACACTACCGAACAAACTCAAAACCAATCCCCCACTGCTGCAACTGCACCCGCCAAAACCAAAAATATCTTGATTTTTGGCAATAGCCTCACGGCAGGTTATGGTTTAGAACCCGCCGAAGCCTACCCCGCTTTGCTTCAAAATCGCATAGATTCGCTCCAACTGCCCTACAAAGTCATCAACGCGGGGCTAAGTGGCGAAACGACTTCGGGCGGCAATAGTCGCTTGGATTGGGTTCTTAAAAATCCCGTGGACATTTTTGTGTTGGAACTCGGCGGCAACGACGGCCTGCGTGGGATTCCTGCCACCGAAACCCGCAAAAACCTCCAAACCATGATGGACAAAGTACGCACCAAATACCCCCAAGCCACGATTGTTTTGGCAGGGATGCAAGTGCCTCCGAGCATGGGCAAAAAGTACGCCGACGAATTCAAAGTCATTTATCCTGAATTGGCCCAAAAAAACAAGGCACTATTGATTCCTTTTCTGCTTGAAAAAGTAGGCGGTGAAGTAGCTCTCAATCAGAAAGATGGCATCCATCCCAACGCCGAAGGGGCCAAAATCGTGGCTGACAACGTGTGGGCAATACTGAAAGACGTGGTAAAATAACCTCTCTTGCATTTCAATACTTACACACCCTAAAACACAAAAAGTCGAGGATGGCAAATGCTGTCCTCGACTCCTGCGTGTGTGCGTTCCTTAAATGAAAGTAAATTTGCTCGAAAGCACGGTGACTTTCTGAGTTTTACCATAGCTATACTTACGACAAAAGAGCGCGGAGGGTTGCGCGAGGACTTATCTTTTATCGCTACTTTATAAAACTTTCAGCCTTGAATCCTCGTTAGTATGGATAAAATCTCCGTACCCAATACCAACCACCCAATACTAAAATATGAATCGTCGTCATTTTCTACGGGCTTTAGGAGGTGTCAGTTTGGCATCTTCGGTAGCCTTCGGTCAGCAAGGAAAACAAGAATTGAAGCGTGTAGTAAAGACAGAAGCCGAGTGGCGGAAGCTTTTGACGCCCGTGCAGTATTATGTCACCCGTCAAAAAGGCACCGAAAGAGCTTTTACGGGTCCTTACTGGAACAACAAAGAGAAAGGTATCTATAAATGTGTCTGTTGTGGCACCCCGCTTTTCGACGCCAAGACCAAGTTTGATTCGGGAACAGGGTGGCCGAGTTATTATGCGCCGCTTGACAAAAAATACGTCAAAGAAGAACGAGATTCGAGTCTGGGAATGGAGCGAGTAGAAGTACTATGTGCCGTGTGCGACGCCCACCTCGGCCACGTGTTCGACGACGGCCCACGCCCCACGGGTCTGCGCTACTGTCTCAACGGGGCGGCATTGACTTTTGAAAAAGCCAAATGACCCTCGCGCGATTTTTGCGACTATCCATCACCGAATACAAGTGGCTTATACAAGCGGCTTGGGCAGTGTTGGTAGTCAAAATCGCGTTACGCTTTTTACCATTTGAAACTTTCAGGGCTTATTTCGACC
>JALOLW010000300.1 GCA_025455795.1 Spirosomataceae bacterium | reverse complement strand
GCCGCTATAATCGAACTCAACGAAACGTAGTGAGAAACGATGAGTACCACCAAAAAAATGGCAATACACATCAACGCCACCTGTGGATTCATGGCCAGCACCATGCCGAGTGAAGTAGCCACCCCTTTGCCGCCTTTGAACTTGACAAATACCGAAAACAGATGCCCCAATACAGACATCGCACCAAGTAACAGCTTAAAAGTAAGGATTTGGGTGTCTTCAATAACCGATAAATGATACAGAATTACCGCCAGCATCGTGGCTGTCCAGCCCTTGAATATATCCATCAGCAGCACCATCGTTCCTGCTTTTTTGCCCAATACCCGAAACGTGTTGGTCGCACCCGCGTTACCGCTGCCGTGTTTGCGTACATCTATGCCAAAATACGCTTCTCCGTACCATACCGCCGAAGGAATAGACCCTAACAAGTAAGCCGTGACAAAAGCAAAAAAGAGGTGCCAGTAGTTCATCAGTAAAATGTACTTTTTTAAGAATAAGAGGCGGGTGGATAATCAACAAAATGTAACTTTTTTGCGAAAAAGTGGACAAAAGTAAAATAATATTTTAACATTTGCTTTACAAACGTAAAACTTATTTTTAGGATGAATCCAATAATTGTAGTAACAGGAGGAAGCAAGGGTATTGGCCGAGCGGTCGTGGAGAAATTTGCCGCTGAGGGCTTCGACATCATCACCTGTGCGCGTACAGAAGCCGACCTTGTGCAGCTACAAACCGACATACAATCGCGTTATGAAGGCATTACCGTTCACCCCAAAGCAATTGATTTGTCCTCAAAGTCAGCGATTTTGGCGTGGGTAGAAGAGATTCAAGCCCTGCACCGTCCTGTAGAGGTTTTGGTCAACAACGCGGGCGTGTTTGCGGCTGGGCAAACCTACAACGAACCCGACGGTTTACTCGAAAACTTAATAGCCACCAATCTTTACAGTGCTTATCACCTCACGCGCGGTTTGATAGACAGCATGATTACACAGCATCGAGGACATATTTTCAACCTTTGTTCGGTAGCAAGCATCATGGCTTATCCGAATGGTGGTGGTTATTCGATTTCCAAATTTGCGCTTTATGGACTCTCCAAAGCCCTACGCGAAGAACTCAAACCCTACGGCATCCGAGTGACAGCCATACTGCCTGGGGCGACGCTCACCCCAAGCTGGGACGGGGTGAATTTACCCCAAGAACGTTTTATCAAACCCGAAGACATCGCCGAAAGTATTTGGGCTACTTATCGGCTTTCTGAACGAACCGTGGTAGAAGAAATCGTCATCCGACCCCTGTTGGGCGATTTGTAAAAACCTCTAAAAAATCAGTACATTTGGTGCGTTTTTTTCTTTTTTATGTTTCGTTGAGTTGTAAACATCCACAAACATGAAACGCACTAATCAAGATATCAGTTGCTGGGTAATCGTTATTGGTTTAGTTTTTAATATTTCGTGTAGTGGTACGATTGAACTACCCGATGATGTCCAAAAAGCGACCGCCTCGCTTCCCGAAAAGTTGGACTACAACCTGCACGTCAAGCCGATTCTTTCCGACCGCTGTTTTGCCTGCCACGGCCCCGACAAGGCCAAACAAAAGGCCGACTTGCGCCTTGATATGGCCGATGCGGCTTACGATAAAACGTGCGAAAGTGGCCTCAAAGCCATTGTACCCGGCAGTGCCGCCAAAAGCGACTTGGTGCATCGGATTTTGTCAGAAGACCCCGACTACGTGATGCCCGAGCCTTCGACTCACCTCACACTTTCTGCCAGCGAAAAAGCTACCCTGATAAAATGGATTGAACAAGGGGCTGAGTATAAGCCTCATTGGTCGTTTGTCGCCCCCGTCAAGGCCGCTGTTCCCGAAGTGAAAAACAAGGCGTTGGTCAAAAATGAGATTGATCATTTTATTTTGAACAAAATCGAATCCGTCGTAGAGACAGGGCATGCCCTGTCTGTTAATGCAAATTCAAAGACAGGGCATGCCCTGTCTCTACGGGAATCTGCCCCCAAAACCACCTTGTTGCGGCGCGTTTATTTGGATTTGATAGGTCTGCCGCCCACGCCCGCGCAGGTAGAGGCGTTTTTGAAAGACACATCGCCCAATGCCTACGAAAAAGTAGTCAATCAACTCCTGAAAAACCCCCATTTTGGAGAGCACCACGCCGTAGATTGGCTCGACGTGGCACGTTATGCCGACACCCACGGCTACCAAGACGACGGCCTCCGCACGATGTGGCCTTACCGCGATTGGGTCATCAAATCGTTCAATCGAAATTTGGCTTTTGATAAATTCGTCACTTGGCAGTTGGCGGGCGATATGCTGCCCAACCCCCAAAAAGAACACCTCATTGCCACGGCGTTCAACCGCAACCACCAACAGAGCCAAGAGGGCGGTATCGTGCCGCAGGAGTATTTTGTGGAGTATGTCGCCGACCGTACCAACACTTTCGGCAAAGCCTTTTTGGGACTGACGGTAGAGTGCGCCCGCTGCCACGACCACAAATACGACCCTATCAGTCAGAAGGATTATTTCTCTTTGTTTGCGTTTTTCAACAACAACAACGAGTACGGCCAAATCCCTTACAACGGTGAGCCAAGCCCCAGTATTACGCTGCCCAAACCCGAAGCTGAACGACAACTCAACGCCCTCAACAAACAACTCGCTGCCCTCGACCAACAACGCCTCCAAGATGCCACGGCTCTACGTCAGCGATTTGACAAATGGCTCGCCACGGCCTCCAAAAACCCTCAAACCGCGCAAGTGCCTTTGTCCAAAAATCTCCTCATGGATGTACCTTTTGACTCTATGATGATTCATTGGGTAGGCGAGAAAAAAGACCGTAAAAAACCCATTTTCAAAAACTTAGCCAATGACACGCTCAACTTGGAAACCCAGGGTGACTTGGATTTTTTGCCTGCTGTTATCAATGGCCCGCGCGGCAAGGCGGTACGGCTCGTGGGCGAGAGCTTTTTGCAAATGCGGGGTATCAACGGTTGGGGTAAATACGACAAAATGCCCAACATTTCGGGCTTTTTTGAACGAAACGAACCGTTTTCTGTCAGTATTTGGGTGGGTTTGCTCAATCCGAAGTTCACGGGGCCACTGTTCAATCGCAACATGGGGCCATTCAATGGATTTCGTGGCTATCAATGCGAGCGGCTCGAAGATGGGCGACTTTCGTTTCAACTCAACAACGTTTGGCCCGACAATGCCATTGATTTTCAAACGGATTATGTACTGAAACCCAACCGTTGGACACACATCACGATGACCTACGACGGGTCGAGCAAGGCCAATGGCTTAAAAGTTTATATCAACGGACAACGCGCCACGGGACGAGTCGTGAGCGACGGCCTGCGCGAGAGTACACTTTGGGGCAAAAACCACACAAATTGGGGGGCGGGTGCGCCCAATTTTGCCATTGGGCAGCGGCATGATTACAATTTCAAAGGCTACGCCATTGATGATTTGAAAGTGTTTGCCCGCGAACTCACCCCCCTCGAAGTGCTAAGTGTGGCCGCCCAAAAAGATGCCGTGGCCAAAGCACTTCAGACCCCCACCGACCGCCGCTCAGACTTTCAGCAGGAGGCTCTGTTTGAGTATTTTGTCAAAAATATAGACGCCCCAAGCCAAGAGTGGACAGCCAAACGGCAAAAATTGCTCGGTGAAGAAACCGACATTCTCAACAAAGAAATAGACCTAATGGTCATGCGTGAGCGCAAGTACCCGCGCAAAGCCCACATCCTCAAGCGCGGGGCTTACGATGCCCCCGACCAAGAAGTAACCGCCGACACGCCTGACCAATTTTTTAAAATACCCAAAGACCTCCCACGCAACCGCCTCGGTTTGGCACAGTGGCTGCTGCACGCAGAAAACCCGCTCTTTGCACGAGTCATGGTCAATCGGATGTGGCAGCGGTATTTTGGCAAAGGCTTGGTGGTATCTGCCGAAGACTTTGGCAATCAAGGTGATTTACCAACGCACTTAGAATTGCTTGATTATTTGGCAGTTAAATTTAGAGAAAGTGGTTGGAACTACAAACTGATGCAGCAGTACATCGTGATGTCGGCCACGTACCGCCAATCGTCGGCTTGCGATGACCAACTCCGCGAACTTGACCCCAACAACCTGCTTTACGCCCGTGGCCCCAGCTATCGTATCTCTGCCGAACAAATCCGCGACGCGGCTTTGGCGGCAAGCGGCCTGCTCAATCCTCGCATCGGTGGGCCAAGTGTACACCCGTACCAGCCCGACGGTATATGGGAGGCATTGGCCACGCGCAATGCCGTCAAATACGTTCAAAATCACGGCGATACGCTTTATCGTAGAAGCATGTACACGATATGGAAACGCAGTTCGCCGCCACCTATGATGCTCAATTTTGACGCGGCAGAGCGGCATTTTTGCAGTGTACGCCGCCAAAAAACCAGCACACCGCTCCAAGCCCTCGTCACACTCAACGACCCGCAGTTTGTAGAAGCCGCCAAGGTGTTGGCGCAGAGAAGTGTCGAGTTGAAAAACAGAAAAAGTGTCGAGTTTGAAATGCAAAATGTCGAGTTGAAGAACAAAAAAAGTGTCGAGTTTGAAATGCAAAGTGTCGAGTTGAAGAACAAAAACAGGGATGAATTAAAACCAACTCGATATTCTGCACTTGCCATTCGACATTCTGCACTCGACCCTCGACACTCCATTGAGTTCATCTTCACTGCCCTTACTTCACGCCCACCACGGGCCAACGAAGTAGAAGCACTAATGCAGTTGTATCAAGACGAATTGGTAGATTTTCAACGAAAACCCCAACGCGCCAATGAATTGTTATCGGTAGGGGAGTTTGTGATGGATAAAAATTTAGACAAAAAACAATTGGCTGCCTTGACGGTGGTGGCAAGTACAGTGATGAATTTTGATGAGTTTGTGATAAAAAGGTAAAAAATGAGATTGTGCGTTTGCAACGCACGTGTAGCCACCCATGATAGTGTGCGTTTGCAACGCGCACTCACGAGCTGTGCGTTTGTAACGCACGTAAAACCAAATCAATGAGTCGAAATCGTTATCAAATAACTGACCAACAAGCACTTTACTTTCTCACAATGACAGTAGTGCATTGGATTGATTTGTTTACCCGCAAAGAATACAAGCGGCTTATGGTAGATTCTCTCAATTATTGTGTTGAACAAAAGGGGCTTGAAATCTATGGATGGGTACTCATGTCTAATCACCTTCATTTGATGGCTCGGACCAACGAGCCATTTACCATGACAGGGTTTTTGAGAGATTTCAAGAAATTTACGTCCAAAGCAATCATTCAAAAAATCAGAATACATTCACCAAAACCCTGTGAAACAAGAGATTGTGGAAAACCCAGAGGACTACTTTTACAGTAGTGCCAAAGACTATTCTGGACAAAAAGGCTTAGTGAAAGTGATTTTGATATGAAGTATCGTGCGTTACAAACGCACTCCTCGTGGGTTCGCGTTGCAAACGCAAACCAGCGTCGAACTGCAAACGTGTACTATCCGAATGTTGCAAAAAAGTTTAGAAATGAATAAAACCTCATATAGTATGATAGTGCGCGTTTGTAACGCGCACTCACGAGCTGTGCGTTACAAACGCACGTGTAGCCACACAATAGAAAAAATCTAAACCAAACCATAAAATGAAAACCCTTTTTCCCCTGATTGCCCTTGCCCTTTTGACTTGGCAATGT